>CAINLJ010000218.1 GCA_903850335.1 uncultured Bacteroidia bacterium
ATAAGAAATTGTCATATACATAGTGCCTATCAAATCGTTTAAAGAAAATTAATGTACACAACTTTTTTATCTGATCCATTTCTATTCCCCCCAATATGCGGTACAAAAAAAAATCCGGGCGCGACTCAAAGTCGCACCCGGACAGTATTAGAGCGGGAGACGGGACTCAAACCCGCGACCCTCAGCTTGGAAGGCTAATGCTCTATCAACTGAGCTACTCCCGCTTTTGTATTTAGAGATTTGGAATATTGTAGTGGGGAGAGCAGGATTCGAACCTACGAAGGCATACGCCAGCAGATTTACAGTCTGCCCCAGTTGGCCGCTTTGGTATCTCCCCGAATATTCCAGTGAATTTTATTCCGGGACTGATCATCCAACTAAGGAGATTCCCTGACATCTTAAGAACTAATTGAGCCGAATGTCAGATTCGAACTGACGACCCCGAGATTACAAATCACGTGCTCTGGCCAACTGAGCTAATTCGGCAAGTGGGTAAGCAATCTGCATCGCACCGCTACGACCATTTACCCTTGCTGCCTTCCGGCCCTGGGGGGGTTCAACAGGAGCTGGTCGTGCAGGACTTACCCGCCGCAAAAGTATTAAAAAAACCTTTCGCAGCAAATAAAATGAAAATATTAAAACCATTTTTTTCAATTTAATAAGCAATAGGTTTTAAATCAATATAATATAGAGGAAAACAAATTTCTGTTCATCCTAATATGTCCTGCTGCCTGATGCAAATAAGCGATATTTGTACTATGTTTGCATTAAAACTATTGTAATAATGGAAAATCAAAATAATTCATTAAACCATTTGGCCATGACATATGGTCTTTATATGGGTCTGGCGCTGGTTTTAAACGGTGTGATATTTTATGTAAACGGAACTCCCTTTTCAACTTACAGCGGAACCATAACCTATGCTATATTAATTGGAGGCTTGATAATGACAATGAGAGCATACAGATCCAGTCACCCGGAGGAAGGAATGACCTACGGAAAGGCGCTCGGCCTGGGAACATATACAACATTTTTCGCATCTCTGATCTTATCGTTTTTTACTTTTATTCTGTTTAAAATCATAGATAAAACCCTGTTGGATAAATTTTTAACATTTCTTGAAGAGCAATTCCTGCGCAGTGGAATGTCTGAAAGCCAAACAGACACATTCATGTCGATGTACAGGAAACTTTTTACTCCCCTGACTTATTCCTTGAATATGATATTCTCAGTTACTTTCACGGGATTTGTCCTTTCGCTAATCATATCAATATTCCTTAAAAAACAATCAACAAATCCTTTCCACGGGATTGAGTAATGATTGAACCAAAAACATTTTAGATGGATATTTCAATTATAGTACCGCTTTTTAATGAAGCCGAATCATTACCTGAATTACACAGGTGGATCTCACAGGTAATGACAACAAACGGCTATTCATACGAAATAATCCTGATTGATGATGGTAGTAATGACGGCTCATGGAACTGGATTGAAAAAACTTCTTTAACAGACCCTTCCCTGAAAGGAATAAGGTTCAGAAGGAACTATGGAAAATCGGCCGCCTTACATACCGGTTTTGAAGAAGCACAGGGAGATGTTGTAATAACTATGGATGCTGATCTGCAGGATAGTCCGGATGAAATACCAGGACTTTTTTCGATGATCAAAGAAAACGGTTTCGATCTGGTATCAGGCTGGAAAAAAAAACGTTTTGATCCCCTTTCCAAAAGATTGCCAAGTAAAATATATAATGCCACGGCAAGCTACGTGACAGGAATAAAATTACATGATTTTAATTGTGGTTTAAAGGCCTATAAACTGGAAGTAGTGAAAAGTATTGAGGTCTATGGCGAAATGCACCGGTATATACCCTATATGGCAAAACAAGCCGGATTTTCAAATATCGGGGAGCGTATTGTTCAGCACCAGGCGCGAAAATACGGCGTGACTAAATTCGGTCTTAGCCGGTTCATCTTTGGCTATCTCGATCTCATGTCAATTTCTTTTATATCCCGTTTTGGGAAACGTCCAATGCACCTTTTTGGAACTTTGGGTTCACTTATGTTTGTACTCGGATTTTTTGTGATTGCCCTGATGGGCGTTTATAAGTTAATAAGACTTGCACATGGAGTCCTGATTGAGCGAATCACACAGGATCCCTATTTTTATCTCGCACTGACTCTTATGATCCTGGGTACCCAACTGTTTCTTGCAGGATTTCTGGGTGAACTTATCTCCAGAAGCGCAACAGAGCGTAACCGGTATCTGATTGATAAAACAGTGAATCTGCCTTAACGCTAGGTGTTTACATTTTTTACTTCAATATTTTTAAATTTTCAATCTTAATAACCTTAACACCCCTTTCCCTAAAATTATTTACCATACTGTCCTTCATCTCAACTGATTCCGATAAAATCGCTTCTTCTATCAAATTAACTTTGTAATTTCTGTTCTGTGCAGCTTCAACTGTAATATTTATGCAATGAGCAGCATCCAAACCTATGATAAACAATTCATTTATTTTATTTAAAGGGATCAGATGAAAAAGTTGTGGGGAAAGGTATAAAATTGAATTTTTATTTCATAAACAGCGAATTGCAGAAGTTTTGTTACCAAAGAGACAGA
>CAINLJ010000219.1 GCA_903850335.1 uncultured Bacteroidia bacterium
TAACAGGTTTTATCCAATAGAATAAGAAATTGTCATATAAATAGTACCTATCAAATCGTTTAAAGAAAATTAATGTCCACAACTTTTTTATCTGATCCAAAACATGCACGACAGATCATTAAACCAGCAATTCCAGTCAAAATAGAAATTCAAATCTTTTGAAGGGTTAGTAGTTGCAAAGATAATCTTTGCTCCTGATACAGAATCGATAGTTATCTTATGCTCGGGAGGATAAATTCGGCCAGGCCATTCTTCATTCCATTTAATTTTTGCTGCTTGTCCCTTACTCCTTACCGAATTAACAGCAAGTAAGATAACCAGAAGAGTGAGGAAATACACCAATCTTTTCATAACTTTGGATTTTAAGTTAAGATACCTATTTAGTTCTAACATTTGAGTGTTGAAAAATAGCAAATTATCATCATTAAATGTGAATAAAAGCTATCTCTTTTGTCCTCAAAGAACTTATCTTGCGCTATGGTTAAATCCCATCCAACTAAAATAAATGAAGACTATACTCTACTTGCCTGCGATAATTCTTTTAATGGCAAATTGCGCTAAAAGCCAAAGTCAGGTACCTGCAGTTATAACCCCGGTACCTGTTGTAATTGCCGATAAGGATACCGCGTCAACGGTAAGCAACGGCATCCTTACCTTGAAACTTGACCTGACAAGAGGAGGTGCAATTTCCTACTTGTCTAAAGCTGGTTCAGCCCGAAGTATTGTCAATATTGCCGATGAGGGAAGATACATCCAGCAATCTTATTATGCAGGCAAGAGTGTTAACCGCCAGGCGGAAGGTCAATCTCCTGCCTGGTCACCGTGGAGCTGGAATCCTATTCAGGTGGGAGACTACAATCGCAACCGTGCCCAAATACTCGATTTTAAAAAAACCGGATTTCAACTTTACGTGAAATGCATCCCCATGCAATGGGATATGAATAATAAACCGGCGGAAGCTGAAATGGAACAATGGACGACATTGCAGGGTTCTGTGCTGAAGGTGCACAATAAACTGACTTGCCACCGAACCGATAAGATCTATGGCGACAGCATTTTGAATGACCAGGAACTGCCTGCCGTTTATCCGGTGTCCGCCTTAAAACATCTCTATACTTATCTGGGCAGCGCTCCTTTTACAAATGACAAATTGGATAATCCCACGGTAGTGAATCTCTCAAGTGGTTTCTGGGGAATTTACCAGAATGTTAGCGAACACTGGATGGCATTTGTAGACACCAACAACTGGGGAATGGGCATTTATAATCCAAATTGCACAAAATTTCTGGCAGGACTGGCAGGTACTACAGGTGGAGAAGCAACTGGTGGGTCAACATCCTATATCGCCCCTGTAAAACAGGCAATGCTGACTAAGAACTGTATTTATGAATATGATTATTATGTGATTGTAGGAACTCTCTCCGAAATCAGAAGGACGGTGTATTCACTTCATTAATCAAAATATCCAAAGATGAAAAATATTGTATTATTTCTGATCGGGATGGCATGCATTTCTGGGCTACAGGCGCAGATCAGGATTAAACCTCAACCTCAACCTGGATTTGACAAGCGGATAGCCACCTATGTTTCAGAGATGAAGGTTGTTGACACTCATGAACATCTTGAAGGACAAACATCATGGATGAAAAACGGTAAACTCGATTTTATGCTGCTCTTACAGCATTATGCCTATGACGATATCCGGTCTGCGGGGATGGCCAAACAGACCTTTAATAAATTACTCACTGATTCATTAAGTGTGATTGAGAAATGGAATACTTTAAAGCCTTTTTGGGAAGGAACCTCGAATACCGCCTATTGCCGTGCAGCCCTGCTTACAGCTGATCAACTCTTTGGAATTCAGGATATAAATGGGCAGACTGTCGAGAGTCTGTCTGCCAAAATAAAAAAAGCCTATCAGACAGATTGGTATAAGGTTGTAATCAATGAAAAATGTGCGATTGATTATATGGTTATTGATGGCGCAGACCACACCCTGGGTAGTCCGTCACAATTTAAATATGTGAAAAAATTCGATTATCTGAGTATCGATTCCCGTAAGAAAATCGGAATAATCGCCAAGCGACAGAACGTAGCACTTAATTCGGTTGATGACCTTGTCGGAGCCCTGGAAACAGAATTTAAGGAGGCGGTAAAACAGGGATGTGTTGCAATTAAAACAACTGTTGCCTACAATCGCACCTTGCTTTTTGAAGATGTATCAAAAACGAGGGCCGAGGAGGTATTTGAACAAATATTGAGCTCTAAAAGTGATGCACCTCTTCCCATTGAGGATGTTAAGCCCCTACAGGACTATATGATGCACAGGATTCTGGACCTGGCCCGCGCAACAAATACCCCGGTACAGATTCACACCGGACTGCAGGCAGGTGATGGAAACTACATTGAAAACTCCAGACCTACACACCTTGCAAATCTGTTGCTTAAATATCGTGATGTGAATTTTATACTTTTTCACGGGGGATATCCTTATGGAGGCGAGCTTGCGACACTTGCAAAAAATTTTAGAAACGTTTCGATAGATATGTGCTGGCTGTATATTATTTCACCATCCTATAGCGAGCGATATTTAAACGAATGGCTTGAGACAGTTCCGGCAAATAAAATAATGGCCTTTGGAGGTGATTTCAGAAATGTGGAAAATATCTTCGGTCACCTGCTTTTTGCAAAACAAATAATATCCAAAGTCCTCATTGATAAAGTTCGCGATGGCTATTTCACCGAAAATGAAGCCATAAAAATCGCCCAAATGATCCTTCATGACAATGCCATCCGGATTCTTAAACTGGACAAGCGGTAAATTCATCACGATATCTCAGATCAAACATGAAAATTAAAATAACTCTGTTACTTATACTGATCTTAATTACTTCCAAACCTGTTTTCTCCCAGCCTGCCGGAAGGCAGAATTTCGATTCAGGTTGGAAGTTCCATTTGGGTGACATCACTGGTGCAGAGGTCGCAACCTTTAAAGATCAGAATTGGAGGATTCTCAATCTTCCACACGACTGGAGCATTGAAGGAAGCTTCAAACCCGATAATCCGTCGACTGGGTCGGGAGCCTGTTTACCCACTGGTATCGGATGGTACAGGAAAAGTTTCAGATGTACAGATACAAAAACGATGTACCGTTTTCTAATGTTTGATGGTGTTTACCAAAATAGTACAGTTTGGATCAACGGAAATCTGCTTGGAAATCGCCCATTCGGTTATTCATCTTTTCAGTACGATCTGACACCTTACCTTGTTGAAGGTGAGAATTTAATCGCAGTTAAAGTAGATAATTCCCTGCAACCCAGTACACGCTGGTACTCCGGCAGTGGTATCTACAGACATGTATGGCTGACAACAACCTCACCTGTACATGTTTGCAAATGGGGAACCTATATTACAACTCCAAAAGTTTCAGATAAAGAAGCAATTGTACAAATCGAGACAAAAATTGTCAATGAAAAAAAGGAGATGGCGGCAATCCGCATTGTCTCCACTATTCTCGATAAGAACGGGAGAAAGATCGCAGGCAGGATTCATTCTGCAAAGATTGAGCCGAATGCTGAAATTAAAATAAATTCAGAAATCAAGGTCGTTTCACCAATCTTATGGAATACTATTCATCCTGAATTATATCGGTTAGCTACTGAAATTTATGAAGGAAAAGAGAAAAAAGACAGCTACTTCTCCACATTTGGAATCCGTTCAATCGCCTTCAGATCCGATAGTGGCTTCTTTTTAAACGGAAAGTGCCTAAAAATTTTAGGGGTTTGTCAGCATCACGATCTTGGTTGTTTAGGCAGTGCACTAAATACCCGGGCAGTTGAACGTCAGCTCGAAATTCTCAAAAGTATGGGCTGCAATGCGATACGTACAAGTCACAACCCTCCTTCACCCGATCTGCTTGATTTATGTGATAAGATGGGGATTTTAGTGATGGATGAGGCCTTTGATGTCTGGAATCTCGAAAAGATGAAATATGATTACCACATCTATTTTAAAGATTGGCATGTACGTGATTTATCAGATATGGTAATACGGGACCGCAATCATCCATCCATTATCCTTTGGAGTATTGGCAATGAAATCCCCGAGAAAAATCACACTAAATACGGAGGTGCTGCCATCTCCAAAGAACTCGACGGGATCATTAAAAGCTATGATAAAACCCGTTTCACTACCTGCGCCTTTGCAGGAGTGTGGCGTGCAGACACAACATTTATGTCAGACAAAGTTGATGTTATAGGCATTAATTACACAGTTGAAAGATATCCCGGGGAAAAAGCCAAACATCCAAACGGATTTTTTATTGCGAGTGAGACGACTTCCTCCCTGAGCGACAGGGGAATTTATCATTTTCCGGCTGATTCCGCAATAGGACCCACCCCCGACATGCATTGCTCCTCATTCGATAACCGCGGAACCTATTACGACCGACCTGCAACAATGATTACCCAGACTACCTGGAGGGCCGTAAAGGAAACACCTTATGTCGCAGGTCTGTTTATCTGGTCAGGATTCGATTATTTTGGAGAGCCTATTTACCCTTATCCATGCATCTCATCCAGTTTCGGGATCTTCGACCTTTGCGGATTTCCAAAGGATGTTTTCTATTTCTATAAAAGTCAGTGGACAAATGAACCGGTACTTCACCTCCTCCCTCACTGGAACTGGAAAAACGGACAAATTATTGACGTAATTGCCTATACAAACTGCGACGAGGTTAAACTATATTTAAATGATAAATATATTGGCCGGCAAGCATTTGCAGAAACAAAATTTCATTACAGGACCAATCAGTGGGACAAACCAATTGATTTGGGAGAGGGAGAAAAATTATCTCTCGATTGGAAAGTACCGTTCATCCCCGGTACACTTAAGGCCGAAGGCTATAAAAATGGCAAGCTTATTTTAACGGATGAAATCAAAACTGCAGGTGATCCTGCGAAAATAGAGCTTAATGCTGACCGTTCCACGATTCATGCTGATGGACAGGATCTCTGCTACATCAAAATTAAGATTCTTGATGATAAAGGAACACTTGTTCCAAATGCGGACAATCTGATTCATTTTGATGTTGAAGGTGAAGGCAGGATAACTGGTGTGGCGAATGGAAATCCGATCTGCCTCGAATCAGCAAAGGGTAAAGAGCGGAGTGCCTTCAGCGGTATGTGCCAGGTAGTTATTCAAAGCACTAAATATAACGGGAGAATAATTCTTAAGGCTTCTTCACGAGGTCTGCCCGACGAAAAAATAGAAATAACAAGTAATTAAGAATGAAAACGATACTTACTTCCATAATCCTGTTGCTTTATTTGACAGGTCCAAAACTCAGTGCCCAGTCTGCAAGTCGTGAAAATTTTGATGCCGGCTGGAAATTTCACCCCGGTGATATTCCGAAGGCTGAACAGTCCGGTTTTGATGACCAAAAATGGCGCTCTCTTAATCTTCCTCACGATTGGAGTATTGAAGGTTCCTTCAGACCTGATAATCCATCAGGTCATCAGGGTGGGTTACTCCCTGGAGGTATTGGCTGGTATCGGAAAAGGTTTGAACTTAAAAATAGGACTGGGAGAAAATTCTTCATTGACTTTGATGGTGTTTATAAAAATAGCACCGTTTATATCAATGGACAAATTCTTGGCACCAGGCCATACGGATACGCAACTTTTCAATACGATTTGACCCCCTTCATCCGGGAAGGCGAAAATTTGATAGCCGTAAAGGTCGATAATTCGAGGCAGCCTGATTCACGCTGGTACACAGGTGCAGGTATCTACAGACATGTTTGGCTGGAATCCTCTTCTGAGATTTATGTTAACCATTGGGGCACTTTTATTACTACTCCAAAAATCTCGCCAAGGGAAGCAAACGTAAATGTCGTAACCACGATCGTCAATGACTCGAAAGAAAAATCCAATCTTAAAGTTGTCGCTTCCGTTATTGATAATTCAGGAATGGAAGTAACTACCCAAACGCAATCCTGTAAAATCTTACCTGACTCTAAAATTGAACTAAACACGGCCCTAAAGGTAAGTGCTCCTAAACTTTGGGACCTGCAGAATCCAAATCTCTACAGACTTGTAACCTCTGTTTTTCAGGGACAAGAGCTAAAGGATAAATATATAACAACCTTTGGAATACGAACCATCACCTTCAGAGCCGATAGCGGATTTTTCCTGAACGGTAAAAACACTAAAATCTTAGGAGTTTGCAATCATCATGATCTTGGCAGTTTAGGGTCCGCTCTCAATGACAGGGCATTGCAAAGACAACTCGAACTCTTGAAAACAATGGGCTGCAATGGGATTCGGTGCAGTCACAATTTAATGGCACCTGAACTCCTTGAACTTTGCGACAAAATGGGATTTCTGGTTATGGATGAGACTTTTGATTGCTGGTATATCGGTAAGGATGCCGCTCCGTATGGATTTCAGAATTATTTCAAAGACTGGCACGAACGTGAAATCAAAGATATGGTACTTCGCGACAGGAACCACCCATCTGTAATTCTTTGGAGCATAGGAAATGAGATCAAGGAACAATGGTTTCCGGGCAGTACAAATGGAGGTGAATTAGCCAGAGAGCTTGTTGCTACAATTAAAAAGAACGATCCTACCCGGTTTACTACGTCTGCATTTAACTTTTCAAGGGATGCCGAAAAGAAAGGGATGACCGCAGCCGTTGACGTTGTTGGATTTAACTATACAATAGATGCGTATGATGAATTTAAGAAGAATCACCCCGACTGGTTATACATTGCAAGTGAAACAACCTCGCAGTTTGACAGTCGCGGAGTGTATCATTTTACCCTCGATTCAATTGTAAGAACTTTCAGTGATTGTCAGACCTCTGCATTTGACGACGCCGGAGGAGGAACAACCCACGAAGAGGCCTGGCAGGCAGTGAAGGAGCGACCTTACATGTCCGGGATGTATATCTGGACCGGATTTGACTATATCGGAGAACCTGCTCCCTACGAAAAACAGGCCGTAAGCTCCTACTTTGGCATTTTTGATCTTTGCGGATTTCCAAAAGACGCCTACTATTTCTATAAGAGTCAGTGGACAAAGGAACCAATGGTCCACCTTCTCCCCCACTGGAACTGGAAGGAAGGTCAAATGATCGATGTTATCGCCTACACGAATTGCGACGAGGTAAAGCTTTTCCTCAATGATAAGCCTTTGGAAACTAAAGACTTTACGAATACAAAAAAATTATCTCTTCGATGGAAGGTACCATTTGCTCTGGGTCAGCTTAAGGCAGAAGGATATATTAAAGGTAAACTTGTCGCTAATGATATAGTTAAATCAGCTAACGATCCAGCCAAAATTGAGCTTTCTGCAGACCGAGCTACCATTCATGCCGATGGTAAAGATCTTTCATTCATTACAGTTAAGATTACAGACGATCAGGGCACATTAGTTCCTGAAGCAGATAATCTCGTTCATTTTGAGATCCAGGGTGAAGGAAGAATTGTTGGAGTGGGTAATGGGAATGCAATGAGTATTGAGCCGGCAAAGGGTAATGAACGGAGAGCTTTCAGTGGAATGTGCCAGGTTATCATTCAGAGTTCAGGGAAAAAAGGGAACATCATACTAAAAGCATCATCCCCTGGCTTTGCAGATGAGAAAATTACCTTGTCATGCGAATAAAATCTGGAGAAATTTAGTGTCTTCGCGATTTGGTGGCAAAAAAAATTAATAGACTTTAATAGTAAAAATTCATGAAAAACAGCATCTTCATTCTCTCTGTAACTTTCTTATTTGTTTTTCAAAAGGTCAATGGGCAAGAAACTTCATTGGAAAAGAATATTCAAAAAGCAGACAATCAATGGAAATCCAACCGTTTGAAAGATGCAGTCGAAGGGTATAAACTGATAATCTCTAAGGATACAATTCCTGAGGCCTGGCAATCACTGATTTATCTGCGCCTTGCAAGAGTTCAATTCGAGGCTGGACAGTTCAAAGATTGTCAGTCTACACTGGACAGGACTAAATTGTTTGCTGTACTACCCGATCATCACCGGCTGATCATTGGGGAACTAGAGGAAAAGCTTAAGGGTTTTAAACAAGTGAAACGTACCCCAATCCCCACTCAGTTAAAAGCTGCTGCTACTCTTTACGTAGGTCATGCAACTTCAATGTTAAACCAAAACAAAATTAAAAAAAGTGTATTTCCTAATATCAATGAAGCTTTTGCAAAAGCGTCCGAAATCCTGAAAAGAGGTGAACTGCCATCCGGTCCTGTTGAAATAATCCTGATAGAAGACTCCTTGAATTTAGCCGAAACCCTACGTCTCAATGCAGAAAACTCCGGAACACAAGAACATCCATTGGTGATAAGGTCTAGGTATTCAAGAAAAAACGTCGTAATAAATGGCGGACAATTTCTAAATAGTTGGCAGCGGGAGACAACCCCTGAAATACTCGCCAGACTGCCCGAAGGTGTAAGGTCTCAAGTCTGGGTAGCCAATTTTAAAGAGAATAATGTCAGAGGAATCGATAGCCTTGTCTTTGGAGGTTTTTCAAGTAACCGGTCAGCCGGTGGAGCTCCAACGTTTAATACCTTTCCGGTACCTGAGTTATTTCATGACGGGATTCCTCAGCAAATGGCAAGGTGGCCAAATGAAAAGGATACAACAGTGGCATTAAAAGATTTCAGGAGTACAAGGGCAATTAAATGGGCATCCGACAAGGATGTATGGCTGCATGGTTACTGGTTCTATTCGTGGGCGGATGCGTATGAAAAAATGAATGGAGTTTTTCTCAAGGATTCAACAATTCAAATTCAGCCACCCTATAACAACTATGGTTTTGGAAAGAGTAAGTGGCATGTTGTAAATGCCTTGTCTGAGCTAGATACTGCGGGAGAATGGTGCATTTCCGTGGCAGAAGGTAAAATATGGTATCTGCCCGGCACAAATGCCAAACCCGAAAGGATGATTTTAAGTCTTAAAGGACCGGCTTTCATAGCTGAGGACTGCAATTACCTAACAATCAAGGGACTTGATTTTCAATATTTCCGTGGCGATGGCATGATCTTTAAAAACTGCAGTCAGCTGGTTCTTGCCGATTGCTCAGTGAAAAATACATCGGGTTTGGGTATAAAAATCTCTGGTGGGAAATCACATTTGGTTCATTCCTGCACGATTGAAAGTATGGGACGTGGTGGTATTGATATCAGTGCCGGTGACAAACTAAAGCTTGTCACTTCAGAAAGCATTATCGAAAATTGCAGGATCAGTAATCTTTCAAGAATCGACCGCACCTACACTCCGGCCATTGTGCTTTCGGGGGATGGCATTAAAGTGCGCAATTGCCTTTTTGCCAATATTCCAAGCAGTGGAATTCGGCTGGAAGGGAACGACATGCTGATTGAACTCAATGAATTTGCCCGATGTGTTACCGAGTCGGATGATCAGGGTGCTATCGACGTTTGGGGAAATCCATTATATAGAGGAAATATAATACGCTGGAACTTTTATCACGATATAGGTGTCCCAAATTTGCACATGGCTGCGGGGGTGAGGCTTGATGATGCCATAAGTGGTTTTAGCATATACGAGAATCTCTTTTTGCGATCGTCGAATAACCACTTTGGTGGTATTCAGATTCATGGCGGCAAGGATAATTTTCTCGAGGGTAATATCTTTGCCGATTGTCATGCTGCAATAAGTCAGTCGGCCTGGGGAGATAAACGCTGGAAGGAATCGATGGATAGCCCGGAACATCCGATGTTTAAAGCCATGCATTCAACAGACTGGCAAAGTGAATACTGGCTAAAACGCTATCCGGCGTTACAGAAACTTGTTATTGATCCGGACATTAATTTTGCTTCAGATAACCTCATTTTTAATGCAGAAACTTTTATTTTGCGAAAATCAAAGAAGTTTGAGGTTTTTAACAATGAACTCTTAAAAACAAAAAATCATCCGGTTTCAGCGAAAGACTTCAAGAGTTATTGCGTTCCCTGGCACACAATTCCGGTCGAAAGGATTGGGCCCTACAAATTATAGATAATCGAGAACATAAAGTGTTTCATTCAGGAGGAGTTATTTTCGGCAATCCTGATTTATTTTCTGTTTATTAAAATGTTAATAAAATGATCCCATAATTTCCCCTCTTCGAAATCCCGGTCCGATTATGTTATGTAATCCTAAAAAAAATACATTGGAAATGAACCTCTGCTGTTTCTTGTGTAGGTAATCCGCTTCCATTTAACTTAGGGGATCCAGAGATTTTTCAAATGACTTGAACCCGTAATTACCACTGTTCGAAATCCCGAAGGGATTGGATATGGATAGAAAACGTTATACATTTGAACTTTCGTGCCGACAGGTACGAAATACGGACCATCATAAACTAAAGCAATACAAATCTGCACCCATGAAATCTTTTCTAATTACATTTATGACAATCTCCTTTTTGTCATATTTCTCACCCGCACAGGAAAAAACCCGTCAACCAATACTAAATCCCGTCATCACTAACGTTAAAGACAACATGAACTGGTATGACCTTCAAAAACAACAATCGCCCGTTTTGCAGGGCGTCGGTTGGAACGAGGAGCTAAAAGGAACTTTCGGACGACTCCCATTGCGTGCAAAGGAGAAGGTACGGCCTGATATATGGTCTCTATCCGGGCAATGTGCCGGAATATCTGTTCGTTTTCTCACCAATGCCTCTGAAATAAGCGTTTTTTACCAGGTCTCGGGAGGTCAGGCCTTTCCCCACATGCCAGCGACCGGGGTAAGCGGCCTCGATCTTTATACAACGGATGACAAGGGAAGAGCCGTTTGGAGTGCCGGAGGGTATTCCTTTGGCGACACGATAAAATTTAGATTCAAAAACCTCACCTCTTACCTTGCTGGATCGAAAGGCCGCGAATACCAGTTGTTCCTCCCTCTCTACAATCATGTGAAATGGATGGAGATCGGATTGCCTGAGGATGCAAAACTCTCCTGGGTGGCACCCTCATCGGAGAAACCAATTGTCGTCTATGGGACATCTATCGCACAGGGGGGATGTGCCTCGCGTCCTGGAATGGCCTGGACAGGGATTCTAAACCGGGAGCTCCCCTATCCGATGATTAACCTCGGATTCTCTGGAAACGGGATGCTCGAGAAGGAAGTATTAAACTTTGTCAACGAAATTGATGCCAGACTTTATATTCTGGATTGCTTACCAAATCTGATTTCACGTCCATCACCAGAAATTGAAACTGCTACTCTTGAAGCTGTCCGACAGATCAGGACCCTACACGAGGCTCCAATACTTATCGTTGATCACGTAGGATATACGGACAGTTTTGTGGACAAGAAGAAATACGACAATTTTATTCGTGCCAACCAGGCATCACTAAAAGCCTTCAATCAGCTAAAAAAAGAGGGTATTAAGAAAATTTATTACCTAACGTATAAAGATCTGAAAATGCCTATGGATGGGATGGTTGACGGTATTCATCCCTCGGATTATGGCATGCGGGCATATGCAAATGCCTATGAAAGGATAATCAGGAAAATATTACGGGATTTGTAGAGACAATTCATGAATTGTCTCTACAATTCATGAATTGTCTCTACAAATTCCTAACCTTCCGGTCCGATGCATTGCCCCGTCCATGATCATGTCCCTGTTCTCGTTCCAGGGCAATCATGGCTGCCGGCCGCAGATTAACGATAAACGCCCTCCTGTTACCTGAGGTTGAATTGCCACGACTGTAATGCAAAGTATGCCCATGGTGAAAAATGCAGGAACCAGGTCTTATTTCAATTGCAATTCCTTCCTCCTCAGATCCATCACAAACAAGCGCTCCCCCTTCTTTCCCTGCGAAACGATGGGGCCGCAGGGGAAGTTTATGTGATCCTGCACCATACCACATACATCCGTTGTCTTTTGTGGCATGATCCAAGGCCATCCAGCAGCTTACTGCACGTGTATCCGGCATGTTAATCCAGTATGCTGCGTCCTGATGCCAAGGTGTCGGAGTATTTGTTTCAGGAGCCTTGCTGATCAGCATATCAAAATCAAAATCCATATCATCGCCAAGCAGCTCACGTGATATTGCCAAAACACGCTCATGATAAGGCATTGATAAAAGTTGCGGCATAAAGTCACTGGGCCACATAATCTGGGTTATCGATTCTCCCTTGCCAGGATTACCCAGACCTGCACCCAAATCTCCCCTATTTTTACCAGTATTTATAGCCCCTTCCAGAAAACCATTATAGATATCTGAATAGATATGAACCTCTTTTGGGCTGATAATATCCTCAATCAGAAGATATCCGTTTTCATTAAAAAACCTGATCTGATGAGCTGAAACTTTATAATTATTCGCTGACATATGCTGGTTTGGGTTTTATAAGGAAGAATATCGTTTCCGTAACATTTGCATCATATAAACATTTATCTCCCATTGGTTTGCAACAGGCATTCGGGTTCCCGGCAATAAAAAAAGGTATGGGGCCGGACCAAACTCGGGTGTAATAGTCAGCCTGTCAGCACCAGTCCGGTGATGATTTCCTGCGATCTCATCCCACCAACTGAGGTGATGGTTTACTTCCTCTTCCCATTCGGGAAGTCGAGGATCGGACACCTGCGGACCCTGGGTATGACCTACCCGTGCATGAATATGGCCTGCACAATTTATAACTTTTTGCAGATTTTCCCTTTGATCATCTAATAATGATTCTGAAACAGCACAGAAATGTGAAAAATCTGCAGTTAAAAGAATTTCAGGGAAAGCCTCAATGAATCGGGTTGTAGCCGAAACGCAAAAGGGAAATTTACCACGATGTGTCTCATGCAAAACCTTGATTCCTGTCGTCGTTGCAACTGTTTTAGCCAATTCTATTAATTCTGAATTCTGCTCAAACGTAAAATAGTCTTTCCCGGTTTGTGAATTGATGAACAAGGGATTAAATGAGGACAAATATTCCAGATGTTTCTGAAAATCAATTTTATAATCTGCAAACGTCGCACCTGCTGCACCATATTGCTGAGCAATAAGATGGAGAGAATATTCATCAGCAAGACTTAATAGCTCCTCCTTTTGGGTACTCTCAATTGGAAAACCAAATTCAACACCATCGTATCCGGATTCTTTGACCCGTAACATAAAATCTCTTAGAGGTAAATGTGCCGATCCCCAGATGGGACAAAAAAACTCAACTTTCATATTCTATAATTTTGTGCTTATTGAGGTAACAAATATGTAATTAATAAGTTTGTGTTAAAATTAAATGGATAAATAATAAAATACTACATGTTTACTCAGCCTTTCTATTGTATTATTGCAGTAAATGTCAGCCTTTGAACTAAAAAACTCATTTATGAAGAAATTTGCAATTATTTTAGGGATTATTCTGGGAATATTACTGATTATTTTTCTTCTGATAACAACATCCGTTGATAATAGACCCTATTATCAGGCTGACTATTATAAAAAGACCGAAGCAAGACTGGATAGTCTCAAATCAACTTTTGTTTCGATTAATGATAGTATAAAAGCAGGATTTGCTAAAGTAAGTATCACTCCCGGAATAAATTACTCCGAAGATCAATATGCTGAAGGAAAGTTTAAGGAAGCCCCTTTGGCTGGCTACGGTGCACGAAAGGGGAAAAAGGCAACAGGCATTCATGACAGTATTTTTGTTAAGGCGGCCGCAATAAATTCCGGAAATCAAACCGTTGTCATCGTTGGGGCAGATTTGTTGATAATGCCGCCAAATATTATTGACGAAGTATCAAAACTTCTGCAAACCAAAGGGATTCAGCGTAGTCAGGTATTTTACTCCGCCTCTCATAGCCACAGTAGTCTGGGTGGATGGGGACCTGGATTTATAGGGGAACAGTTTGCAGGAAAAGAGAATCCTAACCTCTCCAAATGGCTTGTACTTCAAATAGCCAAAGTAGTAACAGCAGCAATTGCCGATCTCAAACCGGCACAAATAGGATCCGGAACCTTTGATGCCGGAGACTATACAAGAAACAGGCTGGTGGGTGAATCAGGGACCAAAAACAGCGACTTTTGTTTCATTTCCATTGAACAGAAAGGTGGAAGAAAAGCAGTAATTGGCTCTTTTTCTGCCCATTCCACAACACTTGGCTCTGACAATATGGAGTTTAGTGCCGATTATCCTGGTTATTGGCAACGCAAGATGGAAAAAACTTCTGTCGACCTCGCTATCTTCTGCGCTGGTTCTGTGGGAAGCCAAAGTCCGGCGGTTGACGGTGATGGGTTCGAGAGACCCCGAAAGATCGGAGAGCCACTGGCCGACAGTCTGAATAAATACCTGCCAAAAATCTCATTAAGGGATAAAATCGCCTTTTCATCCCTTTCCCTGAAAATAGTTTTACCGGAGTACCATATCCGTCTGACAACAAATCTTAATCTCTCAACCCTTTTGAGTGAGAAATTAATGCCTGTACCACAGAATGTATATTTTCAGACCTTACGCCTTGGTAACCTGATCTGGATTACTGCACCAAGTGACTTTAGCGGCGAATATGCCCTTCAAATTAAAAATGCACTTGCAGCAAAAGGTTTCATTGCAAACGTTTCAAGCTTTAATGGCAGTTACGTCGGCTATATTATACCCGGACGCTACTTCTTCCTCGATTCCTACGAACCCAAAACAATGGGTTGGTTTGGTCCGAATATGGGGGAATATTCCATGAATCTGATCCGTCAGCTAACAGATATACTGACTCAGGCTCCTAAAAATTAATGCAGTAGTTCTATGATAAAAAAAACAATTAAAATCGTTTTACTATTCATCTCAGGAATTATTATATTTCTGATTATCATTGCATTTGCCCCTGGAGTATGGAAACACTGGGTGACCTATCCTAAATACGACAAAGAGATAGTTGAACTACAAAAACTTCGAAAAGAACCCTCCCCTGTCACAAATTTAAAAACCTGGAGAGGCGTAATGCATGCCCATAGTTACCTTTCACACGATAGCAGAGGAACCCTGAATGACATTATCCCCGCCGCTAAAGCCGATGGTATCGATTTTGTTTTTCTTACCGACCATCCAAAGGGAGATATTGATACGATACCCAAAGGATACAAAGGCTATTATGAAGGCGTCCTGATTGAGCCAGGAAGCGAAAAACAAGGATTCGATTGCTGGCCCCTTGATTCAACAATCATCGACTGGAGAGTTGACAAGGATAAAATTGCCAAAAATATTATCACCAAAGGCGGAATTATCTTTTATGCCCACACCGAAGAGCCTCATAATTGGAGTAATCCGGATTTTCAAGGGATGGAAATCTATAATTTTCATACCGATACAAGAGATCAGTCACCTGTCCCGGTATTGTTCAACATGATTGTAAACGGGAATAAATACAGGCACTGGGCCTTAAGGGAATTTTTTGATGAGCAGACCACAATACTCTCCCGATGGGATTCATTAAATATGATCAGGAAGATTGTAGGATTCTCAGCCGTTGATTCGCATGAGAACCAAAATATACGTGCAAGATATTTACAGGATGGCCGGGTATTATGGGTGGGAAATAATAACCATGTAATCGATACAACGCAGGTAAAATTCTGGCATAAGTGGATATTCAGCGACCCCGACACCAGTGGCTGGGTCTTTAAACTGATGGTCGACACCTACCTCAGCGGATTTAATTACATCACAAATTACGTCCTTGCGGAGGATCTGACTGCGCGGTCACTGGCTGAACATATGAAGAAAGGACATCTTTTTACTGCATTTAAGACACTTGGCGATGCGAAAGGATTTCAATACTTTGCGAAAAACCAGAATGACAGTATTTGTGCAATTCTGGGTGATTCGGTTAAAGTTGCAGGAGCTAAGACACTCGTGGCAGTTTCACCTCTGCCAGGACAGTTCAGACTTATCCATGACGGAAAAATTGTCAATGTGTCAAAAGAAGAAAAATATGAGTTCATTTCGTCGAGGGCACTTGAAAAAGGAGCCTACCGAATCGAAATACATCTAAAATTACAAGGTAAACTTATCCCATGGCTCTATTCGAATCCGATATATATTTATTAATCTCAAAATTTATTAAACATTCAAATATGAAAATTAAACTTTTTCTCTTAGGATTCCTTTTCCTGGGTTCACTGTCAAACCTTAATGCTCAGACTTTTAAAGCCGGAGCAGCCATGCGAAATATTACTCCGAAAGAGTTAATACCCATATCTGGGGGAATGGGAACACCTCAAATACCAACAGGAAAACAAGGGGAATTGACAGTCAGGGCTTTTGTTATCGAAAAAGGCACAACGAGAGTTGCGATAGTAAGTGTCGATAATCTTGGATGGCCCGCGTACCTTGGCGATCGTTCCAGGAAGCTTATCTCAGGTATCGCTCCCGAAAATGTACTCATCGGTGCCACGCATGCCCATAGTTGCCCCGACGCTTACGGATTTACTGATGAAAAAGGAAACACGGGAGCAGATCTTAAGTACCTTGGGTGGTGTGTTACCCAAATAGCCGACGCCGTTAACGATGCCGTTTCAAAACTTGAACCTGCTTCTTTGCGCACTGCAGTGGGTGAGGCAAAAGGGAAGATCGCCTATAATTATTATGCGGATAAACTTTATGATCCCCGCTGCGGCGTGATTCAGGCTATTGCCACAACAGGAAAAAATCAGGGAAAACCCATCGCTACCCTCGTGAATTATGCCATCCATCCTGAAATCTTAGGAACCGACCGTAAGTTAATAAGCCCTGACTTATGTGGTCCTCTGTATGACCGAATCGAGTCAAAAGTGGGAGGAATGGCAATATTTATGAATAGCGCTCAGGGTGGTATGGTAACCGCTGATGTAAGACTTGCGAATGGCAAAGAGGCAAATGACTGGAATGAATGTATCCGCATTGGAAATCTTCTCGCAGACGAAGCCCTCCGGATCGTGGAACCAGCAATTGTTCAGCAGAATCCTGATCTGTATTGCGCCTCCAAAACAATCCGTTTTCCGATCGACTCGGAGATGATGCGATATGTTTTCAAACATTCACCTCTTGCCGCTGAGACAAAAAACACGGATTATTCATCTGTCACAACCCGGATCAACCTACTGAATATCGGTCAGGCACAGGTGCTCACAATACCCGGAGAGGCGTTGCCAAATATAGGTTTTTATGTGAAGCGTAAAATGAAAAGTGGGCAGCCATTTCTTTTCGGTCTGACAAACGATGCCTTTGGTTATATGTTAACTAAGGAAGATTTTGGAGGCTTCGAGCGTTACAACTATATCAGTCGGACATCGCTGGGCGAAATGACAGGTTGCATTTATGAGGAAGAGGCGATCAAATTTGTAAACGAGAGTCCTCTACCAGCAAAGTAAACCTTTGTTTAACTAATTATCTTCTTTTATCTTCCCGAAACAAACCATTAAAATTAAGACGGAATGAAGAACAGGCTAATCTGCATGAATCATCTTATAAGAACCATAACCAAGCCTGCTTTTCTCTTTCTTTTGATTCTATCGGAACATTTTGGTGGACAAGCGGGAAACTTAACCGGGTCAGCACTTTCCATTTCTGTGCCATCCCGGTTACTTGATCATAAAATACCCGTAGCCAGCTGGATCTGGGATTCCGGTCAGGATAATCCGCGTAATTATTATCTTTTAATCCGGAAAACAATTGATCTCGATCAGACACCGGATGATGCTATGGCTTTTATTTCAGCATTCGCTTACGCGGATGTGTATATCAATGGAAAGCTTGTCGATCGCTGTCCAATGAACTGTGATCCGGAATATCAGGTTTACGAGAAATTTGATCTGACAAGTTATTTCCATAAGGGGAAAAATACAATCGCTGCGGTAGCCTACAATTTCGGCACAGGAATGCACCACCGTATCAATGGACGGGGTGGATTTTTCTTCCAGGGAACCCTGAGCCTAAATAAAAGTACTATAAAAATAAACTCCGATAATTCCTGGATTGTTACAAAGGCGGTGGCATGGGACAACAAGACAAAAACACGGACAGAGACCTCGAATCTTATTGGGTTTATTGAGAAATTTGATGCCCGGCTAATGCCTGACAATTGGAAAGAGGACGATTTTGATGACTCAAAATGGTCACCCGCCAGGATGATAGGAACCCCTCCTGTTGCACCATGGAATAATATAGTCGAGATAAGCAGGCCACCCTTATTCCGCGAAAAGGTCCACCCGGTTAATCACTGGTTTTCGGGTGACAAAATAATCTATGATTTTGGCAGAGAGATAGCCGGAACGCCGGTCTTTGAACTATACTCAAAATCTGATGGTGCTGCGGTTGAACTTGGGACTGGTGAACGTTTATTACCTGACAGTTCCGTTTCGTATATTAAAAGAGTCAATTATACCGATTATCTGATCTGCAAGAAAGGGCTTCAGACATGGAGCCCTCTTACCTGGCGCGGTTTCAGATATCTAAGCATTTCTCAAAACGAAAACTTAACAGTTAAAGAAATATCTGCAATCAGCCGTCATTTTGATTTTATTCGGGAAGGCTCCTTTGAATGCTCTGATCCATTACTTAACAGGATTTGGGAGACCGGAAACCAAACCCTCCTGCTCTGTGGACAGGATACCTATATGGACACTCCATGGAGAGAACAGACTCATTATATCGCAGGTGACAGTCGGTTTTTACAGAAATATTCCTTTTATCCTTTTGGACAGAGTTCAGAATTTCTGATGCATTACAATATTCTTTGTGGTGCCTGGTCGCAACGATGGAAAGATGACGGATCCATCCGTTCGCGGTACCCGACAGACTGGTTACTTGGCAAGGGCACTTCGGCTTATCTTGCAGACTATGAACTCGAATGGGTCATCATGCTGGGTGAGTATTACAAATATTTCGGGAGACCTGATCTCATCAGACAGGTGTTTCCAAATCTGAAGAAGCTTATGACACTTTTCGATGGATATATCGGGAAGGAGCATGGTTTATTATGCAAGGTTCCAGGGTGGATCGTTTTGGATCATCCTGACACCTATCCCATGGATCAAAGGGAAGAAATTACCGGTCTGAACTGCCTTTACTATGAAGCATTAAAACAAGCATCAGCGATAGCAAAAAACCTGGCCTCAGATCCTGAACAAGCCTTAATATGGGATAAAAAAGGCGCTTTGGTAAGAGAAAATATTCGCAAATGGTTATGGCTGCCGGAGAAACATCTTTTCATGGATAGTTTTGGGGGTAAAATATGCAGTCAGCAGACTCAGGTGTATGCCTTACTCTATGGATTGGCTGATCAACATGAAAAAGAATCTCTGATCAGTTTTATTGCTTCAGCAAATAAAAGTAGTGAGCAATCATTTTCGTATTATGTTGTTCATTCAATATTCGACGATAAACCACAATGGGCGCTTGATTTTATTCGCAAGAACTGGGGAGATCAGATGAAATCTCAATACTTTAACGGAGCCTGGCACGAAGCCTGGGACATTGAACATTGGACAACCGATGTGGGAACGACCTCACACGCCTGGTGTTCAGGACCAACTGCATTATTGCCACAGAAGGTACTCGGACTCGAACCCGTATCCGAAGGATGGAAAATTTTTTCGGTCCGCCCAAATCCCGGCGATCTTAGATGGGCAAAGGGGATGGTCTCGACGACGTATGGTATGATCTGCACCAATTGGGAAGTTGATTCTAAAGGTACTTTCAGCCTCTATGTCAAAGTACCTGAAAATACGACAGCTTTAATTGCCATTCCCGGAACGGATGAGAAAAATATTTCCATAAATGGTACGGAGTTGAATCATCTTTCGGGACTGAAAGCATTAGTTGTGGAAAGTGGTAGGATTAATTTTAACATCCCTGCTGGAGAATATCAGATCATCGTAAAGAAATAATCTGCCGGACTTCAGTGGTTCAATACATTTGGTTAGAATTGGATTAAAACTAACGTAACTCTAAATTATGAGACAGAATTTCGTTCTGGCTATGTGGCTATCTTGCATAATTTTAGTTAGTTGCAATTTGAATAAGGATCTTGCCGGTTTGGATTCAAAAAACGAATGGTCTCACCATTTTGCCTTCGGTAGCCCATCCTGGGATTCCTTTCAACGGTTTCCAAACAACCCGGTTTATACAGGCCATGTGGGAATGGAATGGCCCGTCAACGGTTTCTTATTCGATGATCCGTTAAGCAAGAACTGGTACCTTTATATTGGCGAATACCGACGGAACTACGCTATTATCCAGGATTCAGCATCCAAAAATTTCAATTGCACTATTTATAAATCTTCGGACAGGGGAAGATCGTGGAAAAAAACAGGAGATCTCTTTCCTTTAAATATGAAATGCTATGATTCTCTGAGGATTGAAGCACCTGACGTAATGGTCATTTTTGACCAGGGTAAGTACCATATGATTTTCGACTGGGTTTCGTCGAATTCTTCCTGGACAAAGATGGGACAATCCGGCATCGGATATGCTGTTTCGGACAATCCTGAAGGTCCTTTTAAAGTCTCTTCCAAGCCTCTGAAGATAAACTCTCAATATCAAAATGCACCGATCTTAAATAAATACTGGAGGATGTATGCACCAATGATTGTCAGGCGGGCAACCGACTGGGTAATACTCTATATGATGGATACAGCCCCTCCCCGGAGCTGGGCACTGGCTGCCTCAACATCCCAGCATCCCGATGGACCTTACAGTGATCCTGTACTAATCAAAAATGTTGAAGGCAAGATAAATTACCCTCCGCTTATGGAGTATTTCCCGGCCTTTACAAATGATGGATATGTTTATTTCCCAGCCACCTCAGTCGCAATAAACAGGAATTATCAGCTTATTAACCGTGTAAAGAAGGAAGATATTACAGTCCCGGAAAAATGGGAAGTGTTTAGTGCAGGTTCTTTCTGGCACTCTACTACTGCACCAAACGAATACGCCGGAATCTGGGGTCAGACAGTTACTGGTTTTGTAGATGAAAACGATACGCTCGTTCTGATGTATCCGTCAAAGACCAAAGAGAATTTTGGAACCATTAACCTGGCGAAAACGTCATTTAGCCACCTGAACAATGAAAGTGGATTTACACTTTCAGCATGCGAAAACAGCTCATTTACTTGGATTAAGAAGGGGATTAATCCCGAAAAAATAATTTCGGACTTCGACCTAACCGGAACCATGCATATTGTGTGGGATTTTCATAAGCCGATTGAGATTATGGATGGATGGGGAAAGCATTCTTTCTATGAGAATAAAGGTGATTTTAAGGAGATTGAGATTTCGGGAAACCATTGGAAGCTGAAATATGTCAGGGATACAATGGTTCAGATCCTGGATTCCGGAAAAGTTCAGAATCCGATACAGCCTATTAATCATCTTGAAATTATAAAACAAACTAACAGTTACAGGATCTCGGTAAATAATCAGGAATATGTGACCGAAAAGTTATGCAGTGATCCGGGAGTGATCGGGATTATTCTTGATCAGCACAGTACACTGAAGATGAAGACATTTAAGGTTTCAGGCAAACAAAATAAAGGAAGACTGTTTTATGGTTACTACGAGGCATTACTGAACTCAGGAAATCAGGATAAAGATTGGGAGTTTATTAATGATCCAATGTTCAGGTCAGGCAAAGGAGCGGTATCAAAACTCAAGTCAGCCTGTGCAAAGTGGAATTTCGAAGGTACCGGATTTAAACTCTGGTTACCAAAAGGTCCCAAATTTGGTACAGTCTTAATTTCAATTGATGGCCTTTTGGCTAAAAGGGTAAACCTCAAGACCAGCTCCTTCTCAAAATCAACTGTTGTGTTTCAATCTAAGTCATTAACTCCCGGAGCCCATGCAATACATATTGAATCTCAGGATGGAAATCTACCTGTTGATTGCCTGGAAGTTTTGTTCTGACTCATTTTTGTTTATATCATTTAATTAACAATACAATGAAAAGAAAAGCACTTTTACTGGTCATGGTCCAGACGATAATTGTCTTTTGCCTTTGGGCACAGGATGGTCAGGGAATCGTTCATCAAAGTATCAGGGCATTCGGTGTACTTCCAGGAAATACTCCCCATATAAATAAGATAAATCTTCAAAAAGCCATCGATTGGGCATCGTCAAGTGGAGCGGCACTTTTCGTGGAACCATCAGAAGATCCGTACTGTATTGAAAGTGGCATAATTTTAAGGATGAATGTCTCCCTGATCGGCGTAAACGGTCCGGTTCCAAGAGCGACAAAACACCCGGTCAAGGATCAGCCTGTCGGATCTGTGCTGGCCATTCGTGATAACTTATCGCCGTTCATCACAGTTGAAAGCAGCACACAAATTAAAGGAATTCAGTTTTGGTATCCTGATCAGATCTTAAATGATCCTTCCAAAGTCATTGCATACCCACCCACAATTCAAGTCTCTCAAACCTACAATACCGAAGGAGTGACACTCTCCGACCTGACATTCTACGGTGAATATATGGCGATGGACTTTAATGCACAGGCCAAACATCCTTGTGAGCTGATTCTTTTCAGAGATTGTTATGGGTATCCCCTGGGAGGGGAGTTTATCCGTATTGACTATTGTTACGACATTCCCCGAATCCTTCATTGCCATGTAAATCCAGCAATCCAAAGACATCTGGGGCGGAGTTATACCAGATCGCTAATTGATGCCGTGGTGGCGAAACAGAAATTTTCGTATGCCATAAACCATACAGATAATGCACAGTTGATAGACTTGTTTGCTTTTGGGAATTATGGCGGAGTCCTTTTAGGTGGTGCTACCTACGGACAATTGACAAACTTTAATTTCGATTGTGTAACTGTTGGAATTCACAAATACGGAGACAATTCAAAAAACAGGAACTGGATGATTGCCCAGGGTTCGATAATAGCAAATACAGGAAGCAGGATCGGGGAGGTCCATCCATTTATTATTGAAGGGAAAGGCCATACTGCCATATCGAATGTTGAGGCTTTTTCGGGTGGGAATGGAGCTCTGACGAATTTCGGATTATCGTGGGATTACATGACTATCCGTGGAACTGAAAAATGTTCAGTAAGCATGTTTGGGTGCAGGATGCGTGATTACAAGTCTGATCTCCCTTTAACGATCCTAAATCCCAATGCGGTTGTTCAGGCGATAGTTTGTTTGGACAAGAATGAGATACCCTTTACTTTTCCGCGGGAACAGAAAATTAAATACTGATCTGGAAAATAAACAGCGCATCATTAAGTGACGCGGTGACTGTTCAGGATTTGAAGAGTCACTGGGTCACTTTTATAATTTACATTTTCCATTTGAAAGTACTATTCAGTATTGATCGTCATTGGACATGAATATAACAGGTGCCGAAAGGCACAGGATAGGGGTAGAAAATAACCATTAAACATATGTATTCCGTCCCAGCCGGGACGGAACCCATTCGCACAAAACGGGTTTCTACCCATATATAATCCCTGCCGGGATTTTCACACTAACCATAATTCACCATGCAATCTAAATTGGATCATGCATCAAACGTGCCGAAAGGCACTGGATA
>CAINLJ010000220.1 GCA_903850335.1 uncultured Bacteroidia bacterium
AAAGAACATTCCAACCCATCGGACGGGAGCACGACTTTACGACTGAACGAAGGGGCAAGGGGACGAAGGGAATGGGAGATGGGGAGAATGGGCGACGGGACGACTTAACGATGGGACGATGGTCCTGAAGCAGATTTACAGTATTAAGTTAACACAAATCAGGATTATGAAGTTTTGCAGACGGACTAAAATAAAAAAACCGCTGAAAGGCGGTTTTTTTATTTTAATAAAATTTAGCTCGTTTATCGACAATTTTGGCATTTTCGCGTAAGGCCTCAAAAGCATACATGTTTGCCCGGTAACTTATCGAAGCAGAAAGCTTTTGTTTGTCACCAGCCAAATCCTGATCGCCTGCAGAGATGACACTGACCGCCTTAACCACATAGACTCCGTTTAAACCGGCAACAGGCTTGGATACCTGATTGCTTTCAAGGGCAGTAGCAGCACCGGCAACAGCTGGTTCAAAGCCGATGCCCGGAATTGAATAGGTGTCGAAAGTGATATCCTTAGCATCATTAAGTATGGCCCCAACACTTGAGACAAGCTGGTTGAGATCAGTTTTACCAGACATCTTTTCTATTAATACCTGAGCCTTCTTTTCTTTCCGAACTTCAACTTCAGCACGGGATTTAACTGTGTTCAGGGAGGCAATACCTTTTTCCTGTTCGCCTGTGAGAACAGCAATAATAAATTGATTTCCAAGCTCAAAGATTGGTGTAGTACCTTCAGAGGCAACTATCAGAGAACCCGGTTTAGCCTTGTAGGCTGCACGGATTAGTAAACGGGAATTTTCAAGTCCTGCAACATCTTTGTCATTTTCACGCACATTAGCAGTCTTTTTATTTAATCCCTGAGCTACAATGGCATCATTGAATTTTTTCTGATCCTGATTTGAACTTGCAAACTTAGATGCTGTGCTATATGTATTTTGATACGTCTGACTGCTTGGTTCGATAATACGGTCGATTGTAGCCAGCTGAACATTCGGTGCCGTCTTGCCACGGTTTGTTACCTGTACGAGATGAACACCAAACTGACTTTTAATTACCTGTAAT
Source organism: uncultured Bacteroidia bacterium (assembly GCA_903850335.1). Classification (GTDB taxonomy): domain Bacteria; phylum Bacteroidota; class Bacteroidia; order Bacteroidales; family Prolixibacteraceae; genus JAAFHB01. Next base: position 1,056 of record CAINLJ010000220.1, read on the forward strand.
TCATTTACCTTGCCAAAAAATGCAGCTTCTTCAAATGGTTTAACCATCATTCCCCGACGAATCCATCCAAGACTTCCACCATTGGCAGCCGATCCGTTATCCTGTGAATTGGTACGTGCCAGATCCTCGAATTTTTGACCCTTTACAACAATCAGGTTCTTGATACTGTCAATTTTTGAATTTGCCTTTGATAACTCAGGTGCAGAATTTACCTTGAAAAGTATGTGACGCACCTGAACTGAGTCAGGAAGATCTTCGAAACGCTGAATCTTTACAAGTTTCCAGCTTTTGTTTTCCTTGTAGGGTCCATAAATGTCACCGACTTTGCCCGAAAAGGCGAAATTGCCTATTTCAGGAGATAATTCTCCCTTTTTGAAAAATGAAGGATCGAAAGGAACATCCGAATTAATATTTACAAAGGCAGCAGGATCTGTGACTGAGGCAAACTCGGACTTTATATCATTTGTCCATTTAATAAGTTTATCTTCATCTGCTTTGGAAGCTATTACAGGAAAAGAGACATATTCTATAGTGCGGTTATTTTCCTGTTTATATTTATCCTTGTTTTTATCGTAATAAGCTTTCAATTCAGAATCCGACACTTTTATTGTGCTGTCGGAAACAGTAGCAAACATTTTTGAGGCAATTTGAACTGTGGCCTTATGGTTTTTCCCTTTGAGGTCACTCTTTGCTTCTTCGGAGGTAACATAAATGCCTTTTGCAAGAAGATTATTATACTTGGTGAAAGAGCGTTCCTCGATGATCTGATTTTCAACGAACATCCAGTAATTATGCTCTTTACTGCCGACATTTGACAACTGATATTTCAAAAATTGAATTAAAGCACCACGATTAATGGTTCCGGTATTTTGATCGCGAAATATCGACTGAATGATTGCATGCGGATTTTTACCCTGAACTAGCTCAAAGAGTTCATTTGGTGTCACGCCAATACCAAGATTTTCATAAATGTCCTTCATGGTAATGTTCCTTACCATGCTTTGCCATGTCTGCTCTTTGATCTGATCGGACGTCTTTTGGTCTAATGTGCTCTTCCCTGAATTCATTTTGTAAATTTCGGAAAGCTCATCAACCTTGGCCTGAAACTCGGGATAAGTTACTGTTTTTCCATCAATTTCAGCCAATTCCATATTCTTACCACGCTGAATTGAACTTGAGGATTTGAACAAGTCGCCTAGAATAAAGGCTGCGAGTGCCATACCAATAAATATTGCAATCGCAATTCCGGCACGGTTCCTGATTTTCTGTAATGTTGCCATCGATATTTGGTTACTTTATAAAATTTTATTCTTAATCACTTTAAGCGTGCGAAGATAGTAAATTTCGGCTTTCTAAATACCGAGTTAGTGAATTTTCACTTACGGATCTCTTTTTAGCTCCAATTAATACGTTTTGCGTTGTTTTGAGTCTTCTGGAGGTTCAAGAATGGCAATTTATTCACTTGTATATTGCCTTACAGGTTATTTTTGTGATTATTTATGAACCTCTTCAAGTGAATGGTGATCAGAGAACTATTGCTGATCGGTGATATAAATATGTCCTTTGGTCTGTTTAAATGCCCATTTCTTCATTTGAGAATCCGATTCAAAACCTCCTGAGCCCGTTATATCCTGATCCCCTTTTTTGATATTTACGAATTTCTCCGAATAGATTTTATCTTCTTTTATCAGATAAATTAACTCTTCCGAACGCAATGTATCACCCTTGTCATTGACCATTATAACATTTCCCGTGGCAAGCCATTTCTGTTCGATCTCGAAGTTTTTACCGTAATTGGCTGAAAGTTCAGAGACTATTTTTTTGTTTTTGTCATATCGTTGAAGATGAAAACCATCCGGGAATTCTTTATAAGGAGATTTTTCCTGACTAAAAATCAGCAGCCTGGGCGTCTTAAGGAAATACCTCACAACACCTGAATCTGTATACGATGTTTCAAAATTAAACGCCTCTACAGTTGGTGTCTTCTTACTGGTCAGCAGATCGGGCGGAATATCTGAGGCTACCTTAGAACCGCATGAGATGAAAAAAACTGAAACCAATGTACAAATGATGAAGCGTACAAACGGCTTCAGAAACAAATTTCCCCTTTGAAGAAAACTGGTAACGAATGTGCGTTCTTTCATCATTCCAATCTTATTTAGCACTATATTAACTATTAGTTGCGTTAAATTCCAAAATCCGGTTCAACCCAATCAGGGTAAGTTCGAATTTGACAAAGATCGTATTTTTTAATTTTTTTTCAAAGAAGAGCGAGTCTCCTCCTGTTAACAAAACCTTGCAACCGGGCCATCTTTCATGGATTTGACTAATTGTTCCGTCAATCTCAAGGATCATCCCTTGTTGTACCCCCGCTCTGATGGCCTCTTCCGTGTTTTTACCATACTCAGGCCAGTTCTCCTGGCTGATTACTTCCGGAAGTTTACTTGTGAATTTGTGAAGTGCCTTAAATCTCATTTTAAGTCCAGGAGATATATTCCCTCCTAAGAAATTATTACACTTATCAATCAAATCATAGGTGATAGCAGTCCCAGCATCTATTATCATGAGCTCTTCTTCAGGAAAGAGTGTACTGCCGCCAACGGCAGCTGCGAGCCTGTCCAGACCCAGTGTTGACTTCGACTCGTATAGATTACCTATCGGAACAGGGGTCTGGTGATTGAATTTAAGAAAATATTTGCATTCATTTTCGAGAGATACTATCAAATCCTCATCAATATCAGCAACCGAAGAGAGTATTGCCTGATTTATCCTGGGATAGGATTCTTTCAGTTTTTTCAATTCAAAAGAATCAAACGATTGGGCAAAGATCGTCTCAACAATCTCGCCACCATCAAATAACGCTGCTTTGGTCTGAGTATTACCTATGTCAATGACTAAGTTCAATTTATCAGGATTCTATGTTCATGCTTATATCAAAAGCCATAACTGAATGCGTAAGAGCTCCGATTGAGATGAAGTCAACACCTGTGGCAGCTACTTCACGAAGGCGGCTTAGCGTCATATTGCCTGATGCCTCAACTTTTGCCTGACCGTTAATGATTTTTACACTCTCAGCCATTGTTTGAGTGCTCATATTATCGAGCATTATAATATCAACACCTGCATTTAATGCTTCCTTAACTTCTTCGAGGTTGGTTACTTCGACCTCAACCTGAATATTCGGAGGTACATTTTTTTTTATCTGGGATACTGCGGAAGTGATCCCTCCGGCAATTTTAATGTGATTGTCCTTGATGAGAACCATGTCGTAAAGACCGATCCGGTGGTTTGTACCTCCTCCCATTAAAACGGCGTATTTATCCAGAATACGTAGTCCGGGGACTGTCTTGCGTGTATCCAGAATTTGCGTGGTCATCCCATCTAATTCGTGTACGCATTTGCTTGTCATTGTCGCTATACCACTCAAACGCTGCATAAAATTTAGCGCAAGACGTTCACCGGTCAGCAAAGCCCTGTATGACCCGCTAATTTCGAGTATTAGTTCGCCTTCTTTAATTGAATCTCCGTCAGATATAAATGTTTTCCAATGTATATCCGGATCAAGACACCGAAAGATATATTCTGCTACCTGAAGACCCGCAATTATTCCCGATGATTTTGCAATCATCGTGGCCCTTGACTGCAATCCGACTGGGATTAGAGAATTCGTTGTTATATCACCATTCCCGATATCTTCGTTTAATGCATAGTCGATAACAGGCTTAATGAGAGTGAAGTCCAGTGAAGTGTTAGGGTATTCTGACTGCTTCATATTGAATAGGTTTACCTTTTTCCTGAATGATATGATGTAATTGCTCATCGATTTCGAGCGGAAAATCGGTTCTGACATGTCCGCCCCGGCTCTCTTTTCGTTCAATAGCCGAAAGGGTAATAATTCTGCAAATATCTGTCAGATTAATTATTTTATAATAATTGTAATCTGTGCCAGGGTCTTTATATTGTTCGGCAATGGATTCTATGCGTGTAAGTGCCGCCCTCATTCCTTCAGCATTCCGAACTATTCCGACCTGATCACTCATGATAATTGCAAGTTCATTTTTGATCTGAAGAAATTCCTGGTCAGTATCCGCATTAAGTTTTACTGGGTTCTGCGGTTGTGATATACCGGAATTATTTGTAAGGCGCCGTGCTTTTTCAATTACTCTTTTCCCGTATACAAGGCATTCCAGTAATGAGTTACTTGCCAGTCGGTTTGCTCCCATCACCCCTGTAGACGCCACTTCTCCGCAGGCAAACAATGCCTCGATATTTGTTTGTCCCCATATATCTGTCCTTATTCCTCCCACCATATAGTGCGCTGCCGGTGCAATTGGAATCAGATCTTCCTTTAGATTAAGGCCAAAGGATCTTAGATGAGCGTCAATTGAATGGAAACGTTCCAGAAGTGTCTCATTTTCCAGATGCCGTAAACTTAAAAACACAGGTGATTTGGTTTCCTGCATACGTTTGAATATCGCTGAGGCGACAACATCACGTGGTGCGAGTTCCGCCAGAGGATGAACCTCCGGCATAAATCGTGTCCCGTTAACATCGAGCAGATGTGCACCTTCACCTCTTACAGCTTCGCTGATCAGGTAGGCATCCTCGCCAGGAAGTGACAGTGCGGTAGGATGGAACTGAATAAATTCCATATCAGCCAGTCGGGCACCTGCCTGCCATGCCAGTGCAATCCCATCACCAGTAGCAGTATACGGATTTGTAGACCGGGAATATAATCTGGATAAACCTCCTGTTGCCAGGATTGTGGACTTTCCCTGAAAAATGATGTTTTCCCCGTCAGTATACTGTAGTGCCTGAATTCCCTTACAGATATTATTTTCTACAATGATTTTTAGAGCGGCACAATAATCAAAAGTCGTAACTTCTTTACGGTCAAGGACTTTTTTGAGCATGAAACTTGTCATCATCTTTCCGGTAGCATCACCGTCAGCATGAAGAATTCTGCGCTTCAGATGACCACCTTCAAGGCCCAGGATAAGCTGACCTTCAGGATCCTTATCAAATTCCATCCCTTGTGATATCAGCTCACGCACTCTGTCCAGACCTTCGCTGACCAATAGACGCACGGCATCATGATCGCATAAGTTCCTTCCTGCCACAAGCGTATCTTCAAAATGTTCATTAGGATTATCATCTTCGCCAATAGCTGCGGCTATCCCACCCTGTGCATGATATGAGTTACTGATATCAAGTTCTGATTTCGAGATGATAGCAACTGATCCGTGGTCTGCCGCATGAAAAGCGGCAAGCAAGCCGGCAAGACCGCTGCCAACTACAATAAAATCGAATGTAAGGGTTTTCATTAAATGATAAGGTGCCTCCGGATTAATGAGCGACAAAAGTAACATTTCCGATTTAGAAAATCATTGAAATGCTTATATTAATCGAAATCAGGAGCCTTAGAGCCAATATTCAGGTTGATTTTAAGTGTTTAACGGGCACTTGTCCAATGTTTTTCTGCTTTTACAATTCAACCCGCATGATCAGACAGGATATATCCGCTTCCATGGATATTTCGAATTTCAATTGAATCATCGTCTTTAAGGTACTTTCTAAGCTTGGTAATAAAAACATCCATGCTCCTTGTTGTAAAGTAACCGTCATCACCCCAAATCTTTTTTAGTGCTATTTCTCTTGCCAGTAGTTCGTTCCGATTGTCGCACAGTAATTTAAGCAGTGCAGACTCTTTTGGGCTCAGTAATTGTTTGGTTTCGCCAAGTTTAATTTCCCTAAGGATCGGATCGAAAATATAATTTCCAATCTGAATATTATGATCCTCAGGGCTTTCAGGATTTTCGGATCTTTTAAGAACTACTGCAATCTTGTATAGCAGCACCTCTGTATCGAAAGGTTTAATGATATAATCGTCGGCCCCGATACGATATCCGGTGATGATATCTTCTTTTAGTGATTTAGCTGTCAGATAGATCATCGGTATCTGGGGATCCATTGCTTTTATTTCGCGTCCGATAGAGAACCCATCGACATTAGGAAGCATAACGTCGAGAAGACAAAGGTCAAAAGTTCCGGCCTTAAAAGCATTGAAGGCGTATTTCCCATCATCAATCCAGGTAACCGAATAATTACATATTTCGAGGTACGATTTTAAAACAGCTCCGAAACTCAGGTCATCTTCTACAAAAAAAAGCGATTTCTTTGTACTCATGGTTTGTTCAGTATAAAGGGAATAAAAACAACAAACCGGCTCCCTTTGCCTGGCTCACTTGTCACTTTAATTGTTCCGTTATTGATTTCAAGAATTGCCTTAACGTAACTTAATCCAAGTCCAAATCCTTTCACAGTGTGCACATTTCCGGAAGGTAACCGGTAAAATTTGTCAAATATACGGGACAAGACAGCTTTACTCATTCCGATGCCCTGGTCTTCGACGCTAAGAATCAAGCCTTTCGGTGTGTTAGCCGTTGTAACTGTAATTACCGGTTTCTCAGGTGAATACTTATTCGCATTATCCAGAAGATTGTAAACGAGGTTGATAAAATGAATCGGATCGGAAGTTATCACCGGATTTGTAGCTTCGAGCCTGGTTATTATATGTCCTCCCTTTTTCTCAAGCTGAAGTAAGATACCTTCAATCGCTTCCCTGATAAGTTCATGTGCATTGACCTCTTGAAAATCAAATTCTATTTCCTTTCTGTCAAGCCTGGCAATTTGAAGTATGCGTTCAACCTGTTGATTCATTCGCACATTTTCTTTCTTTATCATTCCTGAAAAAAACCTTACCCGATCCTCATCATGGATCACCTTCCCGTCCAGAATCGAATCGGCAGCAATCGAGATTGTGGCAATCGGAGTTTTGAACTCGTGGGTCATATTGTTAATAAAGTCAGATTTCATTTCAGATATATTTTTCTGCCTGATTATTAAGAAGATACTCAAAGCGAAAGTGATAAAGATAATTAACGAAAATAACCCAGAAAGCCCGAGAAGCATAATCGTTGCCCTGCCTATAAACAGGTTCCTGTCCTGGAAATAGACAGATAGAACAAGGTTTTTTCGGAAAATGTCATCAGGGAAAAGATTTACTTTATATAATTGGATGTCTTCATGCAGAATTTCTGATTTATGGATGCTGTCTTCAGGGTAGATAGTGAAATTGAAATCTATTGGAATTGCCTTTTCCGTTAGCTCCTCCTTTATGAGTTTTCGCAAATATTCTTCATCAATATGACGACCCGATTCCCAGTCTTTGTATTCAATCTCTATTGCTTTTGATAATTTTTTAAGCTGTTCCATTTTTTGTCCCAACTTGCTGTTAACCCCTTGAAGTTCGGTTACAAATACAGAATCATAGTTTGTAAGCAAGGTGTCGCTTTTTACAAACATTGATTTTCTTGTTCTTATATGGGATAACCCTGTCGAATTTGCAAAGGCTTGAACCCGAAAGGAATGTCTTTTATGATTTTGATTATTCCTGTTTGAGGCGATTACAGTAATACGCCCGTTAAGACTATCTTTTTTAACAATCACCTCCATATCCTCCGATCCCGGGAACGGTGGCGGGGGAGGGACAGGGTATCCATGTTCAATTCTAATTGTATCAGGATTTACAAAATTGCGCATAATCTTAAGGTCATTTCCCATCTCAAGCCGGCGCACAGCTTTATTGATGGCTTCATTAACCGACCGGTCGAAAAGCTCATTTCTTACATGTACCGAATTATAAAACCAATAGAATTGAACCGCTATAATTCCTAACAGCGAAATTCCCATTAAAATAACAAGACCAACAATCGTTTGCTTCTTCATAATTCAAAATTAGACAATAAATTAAACCGGTTTTCAACTTTAACTTTCCCTTAACACTTTTTTGCAGAACCTTAACTGTGTTCTGATTCTAAACAAGGTACTTTTGAAATGTGATAAGAAAACAGTTAAGTTCACTTTAAAATTTATTCAAATGAAACGATTCTTAAATCTGCAAAACCCGGCACTGATCGCGGTATCTTTTGTGGGATTATTATTATTAACCTCATCATTTACATTTGGTCCTGTTGAGGATGCGAAACTTGTTGGAGACGATTCTCAAAAGAAGGAACAACGAATGACCCTGGTCGTCAGTGTAGATGGGAAAGAGACAAAAATTGATACTGTGTTTAACCTGCCGGATCAAAAAATGATCAATGAGAAGGTTGATTCATTATTAAGCAAACTTGATAAGGATGGATTTAAAGACAAGAAGATGAAGCGGATTATGGTCCGGGCTACCAGGGGTCACAAATTTCATCATCCTGATATGAAGAATTTTGTGGGAGATGAGCAATTTGATATCCTGATCAATGATGATTCGGCTAAAGTGTGTAATGGACGTAAAGTATTCTGTTTTAAGGGTGGAGATAATGAACTTATGGATGATGATGGTGATGAAATGGCACCTCCGCCACCTCCGATGCCTCCTATGCCTCATGGTGCTGCATTTATGATGCACAACGGTTTTGGAGGTGATGCTTTTGCATTTGACACTAAGGATGAATCAATAATATCCTACGAAAAGAAGGATATAGGTGATGGTCTGGAGAAGATTACAATTATTCGTAAGAAGCATGACGAGCATCATCAAGGTAAAGAAGTTAAGGTAAAAGCAATAATTTCTGATGACGTGAATGTGAAAAAGAAGGATGATGAACTCAAGATGTTGAAGAAGTTAAAAGACGAGAAGGAAGCCTCAAAGGATTCAAAGAAATAGAATTATTCATGATAAATAAAAAAGGTGGAATTGCTTCCACCTTTTTTATTTGTATTTAACCAGGTTATGCCGGCATTTCAGGTAATGACCATGGTGCACGGTAAGTATGTTTAATCAATTCTGCCGCATAAGCCTTTGCATTGACAGGATCGGTATACGTTTTATTGAAGGTTGGGTGACCATCATGGATTTCAAATTTATCTTCAAGAACAGTTTTGATAACTTCAGTATCTTTAAGATTAGTGAATTCCATTTTCGGACCATCCCAGTTTAGTACCTTGTCAAGAGATTGAAGACGGACAGCTAATACGCCCATCACAACCATTTCGTTGAAAGGTCCTGCTTCGCTGAAGTCGGAAGCTGTCTTCTGACGTGTTGCAGGTGATTCCTTGGCCGCACGAACCCAGTCCATTTCGTGAGATAATTCAACACGACGACGGAATTTAGGTGCATTTTCTGGTTTAGCTTCAGTGCCATCAGGACGTAAAATCCAAGGATTAACACCATAACAGCCACAAATTAATTTACCTTTAGTTCCGTGGAAAATCACACAACCGCCTGAATCATTAGGGTCTCTTCCGTCTGGCCATCCTTCAGGTAACATCGGTTTGATACCACCATCATACCAGTAAACATCAACTTTTGGAAGTTTAATTTTAAAATCTTTAGGTTTTACTCTTTCAGGAAATGTAAGGCAAACAGATTGAGCTGTAGGGGCGCAGTCTGTAAGAAGCATTGTTGAATTACCCTGAGCGTGAATCGGGTAGCCTAATTTAAGACCAGTAAACACTGGATGTAAAATATGACAGGCCATATCCCCTAAGGCACCAGTTCCAAAATCCCACCAGCCACGCCAATTCCATGGATGGTATATTTCGTTGTACATACGTTTTTTTGCAGGTCCGATAAACAAGTCCCAATCCAATGTCTCAGGAACCCACTGACCATTTTTAGGAGTGTTTAATCCCTGTGGCCAGATTGGCCTGTCGGTAAAAGCCTCTACCTTTGTGATTTCTCCGATTTCGCCGTTAGCAATCCACTCGCAGGTTAGATTTACCCCTTCCTGAGATGAACCCTGATTACCCATCTGAGTTGCAACCTGATATTTAGCTGCCAGTTTGGTAAGTAATCTTGATTCATAAACCGTATGCGTAAGTGGCTTCTGACAATAAACATGCTTACCAAGTGTGATAGCATGAGCAGCGATTATTGCATGTGTGTGGTCAGCCGTCGCGATCACAACTCCATCAATAGATTTTCCCAGCTCATCGTACATAACTCTCCAGTCTTTGTACTTTTTGGCACCCGGGAATTCATTGAAAGTCCTTTCAGAATACTTCCAGTCGACGTCGCATAATCCGACAATGTTTTCCGATTTAAGGTTTTTAATGTTTCCATGGCCCATTCCTCCAATACCTATTCCGGCAATGTTAAGTTTGTCGCTGGGTGCGCGGTGTCCAAGACCTGCAATCGTGTTCGAAGGCACAATCGAGATCGCTGCAGCTGCTGCCGCACTCGTTCCCAAAAATTGCCTTCTTGAAACTTTGTTGTTTTCTTTCATGGCGATTAATAAATCTTATAAAGTTTGATGGTTTGTAATTGACTGCTAAAGATATTTTTTCTTGACGATATCAACAAATTTTCATCTGATTAATTATGATTTATTTTCTATCTGCCTTTACCTTTAGCGTTTTCAAGTAAAAAAATCCTCACAGGTAAATGGTCGCTTATCCCTCCATGATATACCGGGCCCAAATAGGTTCTGAAAGGTTTTTTACCAAGATAGGTCTTATCCGGCTCCAGCAGAAAGCTGGCCGTGCAAATGCCTCCCTCATTAGGATTTATAAATAAACTGTTATTCTTAAGTAGATTACGTGAGCAGATCATCTGGTCGAACACTTCCCATTGACCTCCGTTTCTGATTGTTCCTTCTGCATTACGGGTCCAGAGTGTCGACAGATTAATAAGCGATAAATCATCATCATTCCCGGGATACGGGAGTGCATTCAGGATTGAAGTAAAACATTTCTCATTAGCTGAAGCATTAAAATCCCCCATGATGAGAATGTTGGAATTTGGATAATTGTTTAAAACAGATTCAACACTTTGTCTGAGCACCCTGGCCGCAATATTTCTTTTTTCCCTCGTTTCAATATAACCACCACTTCTGGAAGGCCAGTGATTGACGTAAAAATGGATTTTTTCATACCCGATTAACGCGGTAAAGTGAAGGATATCTCTGGACTTGAAAGCATTATTCCCGTATCCAGAAACAGGTAAAAACTCGAAGTCAACCGGTTTGATACGGTCACTACGGTACAAGAGGGCAACATCAATGCCCCGCGGATCCGGCGATTCCTTGTGGATTAATTCATAAGGAACCTTGTTCAAGGGTGTTCTGGAAATCAGTTGTTCAATGACCCAGCGATTTTCAATCTCGGCAAGTCCGATAACATCCGGGAACTGACCTTCTCCGGCAATGATCAGGGATTTATAGATCATCTTAAGTTTTTCGTCAAACCGTTGCTTCGTCCAGTGACGCGTGCTAAAAGGTGTGAACTCCTCATCCTGGGTCAGAGGGTCATCCCATGTATCGAAAAGATTTTCAACATTGTAGAAGATAACAGTGTACTTATGCTGAGAGAAACCCCAAAGTGGTGTTAGAAGTAAAATGAATACGATAAAAATATCACGAAGTAGATTTCGCAGCATAGTTTGGATTGAATTTTAGCGATAAAAAAGTTCACTATGTATTTTCAACTATTATTGTCCGGTCAAAATTATAATCGGTTAAGATTGTGAGGTTGTATCAAAAGTCTTTTTACCGCAGATTAATCGGGAGTTGTGAAACTCCAACCTCAAAACAGATAACTTTGGAACATGATTAAATAATAATAAGGTACAGAGTACCGCAAGATTTGTAGGAATGAT
>CAINLJ010000221.1 GCA_903850335.1 uncultured Bacteroidia bacterium
GGTTTTACTTGAAATCTTACTTCCAAGTGATGCACCGGCTAAACGTCCGATCAGCATCAAAAACCAATAGGTTCCTGCAACAAAACCGGCAGTGGCTTTCCCAACAGGCGTAGTCGACAACCAGAGGTTCATAATACCAGGGGTACCCACCTCAACACCTACATAAACAGATATAGCAATGGCACCAAGGATAAAGTGACGGAATTTCAGCGCGCCGGACATCAGGGTTTTTAAAGGCAATGACGATTGTTCTGCAAATGGTTCAGGAATGCTGACAAAATACAACACAACGAATACAGTTGCAAAGACAGCCATGGCGATGTACATCACGGGAAATACATCAGTAATCTTGGCATGCATCTGTGCACCAATTAAAATACCAACAAATGCAGGGGTGAAGGTAGCCATGACAGAGTTGAAAGAGCCTCCAACCTGAATCAGCTGATTTCCTTTGTTTCCGCCACCGCCCAAAGTGTTAAGCATTGGATTAACTACTGTGTTTAACAAACACATTGAAAAGCCCGAAATAAAAGCACCTAAAAGATATACAGCAAAAGCTGAATCCTGTGAAGAATGTCCTGAAAGATATTGAATAAATACACCTACAAAACCAATGGCAATAGCCAATAACGCGGTCTTCTTGTAACCAATTCTTTGGAGCAGAATACCACCTGGAATTCCCATTACTGCATAAGCAATGAAATTAGCTGCGTTTCCTAACATTCCAAGGAAATTATCAACTTTAAACTGGTCCTTTAATACGTTACCCATTGGTGCTGCTAAATTGGTAACGAATGAGATCATACCAAAGAGCAGGATCATCATAATGATTGGCAATGCATAACTTTTTTTCTGTGTCATAATTTGTATAAAATTTAGTGGTATTAATTTAATTCGCTTTTTACAAAACTAACAATTATTTTAAAACAACTTCTTCCCTCCGTCACCAATCTCAGCAACATAAAATACAGGGGTTAAACCTGTTTTTTTAAGATAATTTTCGCCAACCTGAGAAATGAATGTTTCGATAGCTTCGTCTTTTACAAGGCTTACTGTACAGCCACCAAATCCACCGCCAGTCATACGGGTACCAATTACACCTGGAATTTTCCGGCCCTCTTCAACCATCGTATCCAGTTCAAATCCGGTAACTTCGTAGTCGTCGCGCAACGAATCATGTGAAGCATTCATTAGAATTCCAAATCGGGTCAGGTCACCAGCTCTTAGCGCCTTTACTGCATCCTCTGTTCGTTGAATCTCACTAACTACATGTCTGGCACGCCTGCGAACCGTTTCATTTTCAAACTTATCCTCAACATTCAGGAAATCTCCCCACGAAATCTCACCTAATGCTGAAATATGATTGTATGGCTGGATTGCTTTCACAGCAGCCTGACATTCTGCTACCCGTTCGTTATATTTTCCCGAATCGAGTTTATGAGGGCTATTTGTATTACTTATTACTATCTTCACTCCATCCAGTTTAACCGGCACCAAATCATAAGATAATGTATCACAATTAAGAAAGACAGCATGATCCTTCTTCCCCATCGCCGAGACAAACTGATCCATAATCCCACAATTCACAAGTGCAAACTCATGTTCAGCCTTTTGACCCATTTTGGCAAGTTCAACCCTGTCAATTCCAAATCCATAGATATCATTGATGACAACACCGGTAACAACCTCCAATGCCGCAGATGAAGATAATCCTGCACCAGTCGGAACATCACCATAAAACAATAAATCGGCCCCCTTATCAAAAGTTAGTCCTTTTTTCATAAACTGAGCAAAGACACCAATTGGATAATTAACCCATTCTTTGCCAATAGGTTTATTAAGCTCTTCAACTTTGACCTCCGCCTCAAAAGGCATATCCAGAGATGCAAACCTTACAGTTTTCCGTTCTGTTGTGCGGATTAAACAATAGATTCCAAAACTTAAGGCACAGGGAAAAACAAATCCGCCGTTGTAGTCGGTATGTTCTCCGATGAGATTAACACGCCCGGGTGAAAAATATCCATTGATTTCACCTTCTCCGTATTTCTCAATAAACTTTGCTGTTAACTCTTCAATTTTCATATTAATTATAGTATAAATTTATCAACTGGTAGGTACTGGTAGGGGCAAAAGTATGTTTTTTTGACTCAACGAACCGTTAGTAAAAGTATGTTATAAAACACGTTTTTTATAATGAACTGCGAATAATTATGCGGGACGGATTGCGATATTTAACATTTTGATGGTTTAAAACCATATCCGATAATCTCTTGCCCATTTGGATAAAATCTGTTGAAATTGTCGTAATCCCTCCGGCAACAACTTCCTTTAACATCGTATCGTTAAATGAAACCAGGCCTACATCCTTTCCAAGCTGGAGATTTAATGAAGCTGCATTCTTAACAATACGCACCAGGTTTCGGTCAGAAACAACAAGGTAAGCCTCTCCTTTTTTTACATCCCTTTTCTCAACAGAACGTACAATTTCACATTCCATATTTATTTCGAGGCAGAACCGTTTAAAGCCGGTTACTCTTTCCCCGGGCTCCTTACCTCCCGGAAATACCATAATGAGTTTGTCATATTTACGAAAATGATCCTTGCCGGCCATCATCCCGTCATAAACATCCTTTTCGAAATCCTGATAAATTACGGGATAACCGGAAAGGTCAGGCTTCAACCTGTCCAGAATATATACCTTTTCAGGAGAGAGCTGCTTTACAACTTCAAGAGTGTTATTGAAAGTTGCAGGCATGATAATATACGCACTATATTTATCTGAGGCACTTCCTACTAATTCTTTAAATACCTGGTAATTAAAGTGATGAAAATATATATCCACCGTAGTCTTGTCACCAAGATGTTCAAGAAACGAATTATATAAATCCTCTTTGAAAACATTGAGTTCATCAAAGAGCAGAAAAATCTGTTTATCAAGACTAAGCTCAGTTCGTTCGATATAGTATCCTTTACCGCGAACCGAAGTTACTACACCAGTGGTTCTTAACTCGTTAAATGCCAGCATAACAGTGTCTCGCGAAAGCGAAAATGCAGTGCAAATCTGGTTTATTGAAGCAAGTTTATCCCCTTTTTTAAGGAGTCCCTGCTCGATACCCCTAAACACCGAGTTGATTACCTGTCTGTATTTGGGTATGCCTGCAGTTTCATCGATATTGAAAATATCTGTTATTATCACCGGAAAGAGTTTTTCAGGGATTAAAAATATGTTTTTTTTATATTTATTCTTTACGTTTGTGTACGAATCACTTAATTTCATTTTTATGGAACTCAAACGCGATGTTTTCGGGAATGCCCGCAGAGGAGAGAAAATTTTTCTCTACACACTTACTAACGATCATGGAATAACTATTAAAATCACCAACTACGGTGGCATTATTACGGCGGTTAAAACTCCGGATAAATCTGGTAATAAGACAAATATCGTATTGGGATTTAAGGCATTGGAAGACTATTTAACTGATTCGTATATCGAGAATTGCCCTTGTTTCGGCTGCATCACAGGAAGATATGCAAACCGCATCTCAAAAGGGAAATTTAAAATTGGAAATTCAGAGTATACCTTGCCAATAAATAATGGCAAGAACTGTCTGCATGGGGGAATTACTGGTTTCGACAAAGTAATATGGGCCCCAAAAAGGATAGAAAAACCCGATCTTGTTGGCGTTGAGATGAAATACAGAAGCTTGCACATGGAAGAAGGCTTTCCAGGAAATCTTGATGTCACAGTGACTTATTCATTAAATCATAAAAACGAATTACATATCGATTATAAGGCAGTTACTGACAGAGAAACTGTGCTGAATCTCACCAATCATACCTATTTTAATCTCAAGGGAAATGAGGGAAACATTCTTGATCATACGCTCTTTATTCCTTCAAAGACCCGAACAGTAAATGACGGAGATCTGATACCTACTGGAGACTTCTCAGATGTTTCGGGAACACCATTTGATTTTACAACTCCATCCACTATAGGTTCTAAAATTGATTTACTTTCTGATGGATACGATCTGAATTATGTTCTTGATAATCCAAATTCAAAACTCGTCAAGGCTGGTCTGCTTTCAGAGGAATCATCGGGAAGAACTGTCGAAGTCTTCACAACCGAGCCAGGTATACAACTGTACACAGGATATTATATTCCTGAAATACAAGGCAAGAATGGCGAGAATTTTAGCCGCTATTCCGGAGTTGCGCTGGAAACCCAGCATTATCCTGATTCACCAAACCATAGTAATTTTCCAACCACATTATTGAAACCGGGCGAGATCTTTAAATCTAAAACCATTTACAAATTCGGAATTAAATAATTCATTTAATTTTTAACCTGACATAGTCTGAATATTAGTCAACCGAATTTGTTTATCAACTTTAAAACCAAACATGAAAACTCTGATCGAACTTTTTGAAACCAGTGTAGCCAAATTTCCAAATAATCCATTGTTATGGGAGAAGCCCAAAGATCGGTATATTGCTTCAACGTATAAGGAAATCCGAAAGCAGGTTCATGAGTTTGCAGCAGGATTATTTTCCCTTGGACTGAAAAAAGGTGAACGTGTTGGTTTGCTGTCTGAAGGGAGGAATAGTTGGCTTGTCAGTGAGTTGGGAATTTTGTATTGCGGAGGCATCAATGTACCGTTGTCAGTTAAACTGGAAGCACCGGAATTAAGTTTCCGGTTAAATCACTCAGGAGCAAGAATTGTGATTGTCTCTGCAGGACAGACGTCCAAGATATCAGAGATCCTCGGTGAAATTCCCGAAATAGAATTTATAATTCACCTCGACCCGCATTCCAGTCCAGGCGGTAAAGATTTGTATTTTCCTGATATTCTGAAAAAGGGAGCAGAATTCCTTCAATCCGAAGAAAATGTAAAAAGCTTTGAAGACATCTGGAAGAATATTCAGCCCGACGATGTCGCAAATATCTCCTACACTTCCGGAACTACCGCTGATCCAAAGGGTATTATGCTTACACAGCTCAACTATGCAACAAATGTGGTTCAGGCAAATAGCATTCTTGATATTTCGTCAAACTTCAAAACACTAGCAATCCTTCCATGGGACCACTCATTTGCCCATACAGCCTGCCTCTACACCTTCATGTATAAGGGCGCATCTGTCGGATCGGTTCAGACGGGCCGGACTCCAATGGAAACATTACGAAATGTTCCGGTTAATATTCAGGAATTTAAGCCTGAAATCCTGATGAGCGTTCCTGCACTTTCGAAAAGCTTCAGGAAGAACATTGAAAAAGGGATACAAAGCAAGGGAAAAATCACAGAGATGTTGTTTAACCGGGCCTTAAAGGTCGCCTACAAATACAATGGTGATGGTTGGAACAGAGGGAAAGGGTTTCGTTCTATTTATAAACTGGAATATGCACTTTATGACAAAATTCTTTTTTCCAAAGTCAGGCAGGCATTTGGCGGAAATCTTCAGTTTTTCATAGGTGGTGGTGCCTTACTTGACGTCGAACTGCAACGATTTTTCTATGCCATTGGTACACCAGTCTTTCAGGGGTACGGGCTCACAGAGGCAGCACCTGTAATTTCGGCCAATTCTCCTTCAACGGTCAAATTTGGCTCTTCAGGGAAACTTGTTGATAACCTGGAACTAAAAATCTGCGATGTTGATGGTAATCAACTTTTTGGAGAAGAAAAAGGAGAAATCGTCGTCAGAGGCAATAACATCATGAAGGGTTACTGGAGGAATGAAAAGGCCACCGCAGAAACTTTAAAGGATGGCTGGCTATATACCGGTGACCTGGGTTATATTTCGCTTGACGGATACGTTTATGTATCAGGACGCTTTAAAAGTCTGCTAATTGGTAATGACGGCGAAAAATTCAGTCCCGAAGGGATTGAAGAAGCAATTGTCGACCAATCCCCGTATATTGATCAGGCAATGTTATACAATAATCAGAATCCATATACTGTCGGACTTATTGTTCCAAATATTCAATCCATTAATCAATACCTGAACAAACAGGGCATTAAGCCGGGAACTCCGGAAGGTATAGCCAAATCAATTGAAATTATAAAAAGTGAAATTGATTCTTACCGAAAAGGGGGGAAATACGAAGGACTATTTCCGGAAAGATGGTTACCCACTGCGGTTATGATACTACCTGAAGCCTTTACAGAGCAAAATCATTTATTAAACAGCACCCTTAAGATGGTAAGAGGAAAGATTACTGAATATTTCAAATTGGAGATGGCTTACATTTACACACCTGAAGCCAAGGATATTAACAATTATATAAATGCTGAATCCATCCGCAAATGGCAAAAATAACTTTATATGAGTAACGAAAAGGAGACAAGTCGTGTTGAAGCATTTAGTGATGGAGTTTTTGCCATTGCAATTACCTTGCTTATCCTCGAGATAAAAGTTCCCAGGATAGAAACTGCGATGACAAACGGCCAATTATTGAATTCATTGTTGAACTTATGGCCTTCATATTTTGCCTTTATTCTCAGCTTTAGTGCGGTTTTGATCATGTGGATTAATCACCATGGCTTCTTTAAATACCTCAGAACGATTAATACGCAATTTCTTTATGCAAATGGATTTCTCCTTTTGATGGTCACTTTTATCCCCTTTCCTACTGCCGTTCTTGCAGAACATATTAATTCTACCGCAGCCAATACAGCATCCGGCTTCTATTGCGGGTCGATGGTAATGATTGGCTTTGGCTACAATCTTCTCTGGTTTACCGCAGCCAACAAGAGAGCACTGGTGAAAGATGAGATTTCCAATGAATTAATAATCAAGATCAGAAATGCCTATTGGTTTGGTTTCGGTGTATATGTAATCTCATTTGTTGTCTCCTGTTTTTATGCTTTGGCCGGACTTCTTATGTGTATCTCCCTCTGGATTCTCTGGATTGTACTCGATTATAGCAAAACAAAACCTAAACATACCCATCATTAATTTTGAGGAAATAAAGAAATAGGTTCTTTGATTTGGATTAAAAATAAGTTATTTTTGTTTCGTGAAATCCCGAAATGGAAAATGACAAATAAAGTAACATATTTCACTGACAACCAAGATAAACTTGCAAGATATTGCAAGGCACTATCCCATCCGGTGCGCATTTTCATTCTCGATTACCTGGCCAATAATCTTAACAAATGCTGTTATTCCGGCGATATGGCAGAGGAATTACCAATTGCCAGGTCCACACTCTCTGAACATTTAAAAGCCTTAAAAAAGGCAGGACTTATCCAGGGAGAAATAAATCCTCCATTCATTAAATATTGTATTAACCGTGAAAACTGGCATGAGGCTCAACAATTGTTAAGATATTTCTTCGACAGATAAAAAAATTTAAATAATCATTTCGGGATAATTCGAAATGACAATACAAAGACAAATATGAATATTAAAATTTTAGGGACAGGCTGCCCAAAGTGTAAAACACTTGAAAAGATGACCCGTGAAGTGGTTGAAAAAAATCGAATAGACGCTACGATTTCCAAAGTTGAGGATATTATGGAAATTATGAGGTATGGTATAATGAGTACACCTGCACTAGTTGTAGATGAAAAGGTCGAAATTAAGGGGCGCGTGCCTTCATTGGATGAGATAAAAAAAGTATTAATGAAATAATATTACCCGATGAAAAAAATTATACTGATTGGTTTTGCATTAATCCTGACGAGTGGATTTTTAGGTATTTGTCAAAACGGGAAGAAAGAGACACAAGGTGTATTATCCGAAAAGGTGCAGGCATATTACTTTCACCTTACAACACGCTGCATTACCTGTAAGACGGTTGAAGCTGAAGCCAAAAAAGATTTGGAATCTTTATATGGTACTAAAATAATTTTTCAGGCTATAAATATTGAAGAAGAATCCAGCAAGGCGATCACAGAGAAGTTAAAGATTTCCGGGCAAACTCTTTTACTTGTTAAAGGGGACAAGAAGATTGATCTCACCAACGAAGGATTTTTATACGCTGTTAATAATCCGGACAAGCTAAAATCAATAATCAAGGCAAGGGTTGATGAATTATTAAAATTATAGTCGATGGAATTTCTGACTAATATTCTGGATAACAGTTTGATGCCATGGCTATCAGCTTTGATTCTGGGATTAATGACAGCCATTAGCCCTTGTCCTTTAGTTACAAATATTACTGCGATAGGGTTTATTAGCAAGGATATTAAAGACCGTAACAGGGTCTTTGTTAATGGTATATTGTATACACTGGGTCGTGCAATCTCCTACTCTTCAATCGCAATTGTCATTTATTTTGGTGCAGACCAGTTTAAGTTTTCCGGTTTTTTTCAGATTTACGGTGAAAAACTTCTGGGACCTTTACTTATTATAATTGGCATCTTTATGCTTGACATAATTAAAATGAAATTCCCAGGGATGAATAGATTAACTTCAAAAATGGAAGACAAAACAAAATGGGGCTATCTGGATGTGATTTTACTTGGGATGGTATTTGCACTGGCTTTTTGCCCATACAGCGGTGTACTCTATTTTGGAATGCTTATTCCAATGACTGTTTCAAGTGTATCCGGTCTCTACCTTCCCATGATTTTTGCCCTGGCTACAGGTATACCCGTTATAATTTTTGCCTGGATACTTGCCTACGCTATTTCCGGGATTGGTAGTTTTTATAATAAAATCAGGACTTTTGAGGTTTGGTTCAGGCGGATAATCGCAGCTCTTTTCATTTTGGTTGGTGCTTATTATATCGTAAGAATAATTATTTAAAAAATTTAAATAAACATTTCGGGCAAATACGAAATGAAAAATGAATTTTAATGAAGCCGAACAGGAAAATAGTTTTCCCATTACTTCTGTTACCAGTCTGGTACCTGGTTTATCAGAACCTGCAACCCATGACCGATTGGTTGGTTGATTCACAACTGGGACTTACAAAAGGTTTGCATCTCACTGAAACACTACGGTTCTTCGTTTTTGAATTTCCGAAAGTGATGCTTCTCCTTACACTTATCATCTTTTTTGTTGGGATTATCAGAACTTATTTCACTCCCGAACGTACGAGAAAAGCACTTGAGGGGAAGAAAACCTTTACTGCTAATGTCATGGCTGCTACTCTAGGTATAGTCACCCCTTTTTGTTCGTGTTCAGCGATACCACTGTTTTTAGGGTTTGTAGAATCGGGTGTTCCACTGGGTGTAACTTTTTCATTCCTGATTGCTGCACCCATGATCAATGAGGTGGCGATTATACTTTTATATGGAATGTTTGGTTGGAAAGTGACTGTTATTTATATCGGGACCGGATTGGTTATTGCAATTCTGGCTGGTTGGGTAATAGGTTTGTTAAAACTTGAAAAATGGGTGGAACCATGGGTTTATCAAACTCATATCGGTGAAAGTGGTTTTGAAGAGGAAAAGCTCAGCTTTGCAAACCGGATCAATCCTGGTTATGATGCGGTGAAAGAAATTGTTGGGAAAGTTTGGATTTATGTCGCATTAGGAATACTGGTAGGTGCATGGGCTCACGGTTATGTTCCTGCAGAATTTATGGCTGCATTGATGGGAAAATCAGCATGGTACTCCATTCCGCTTTCCGTTTTGATAGGTATTCCCCTGTATTCAAACGCTGCCGGTATCGTCCCAATTGTTTCCGTATTAATCGAAAAGGGTGCATCCCTGGGAACAGCACTTGCATTTATGATGTCTGTGATCGGCCTCTCGTTGCCGGAAATGGTTATTCTTCGAAAAGTGTTGAAGCTTCCTTTAATATTCACGTTCATTGGAATCGTGGGTATCGGAATAATGATTGTGGGATATTTGTTTAATTATATTCTTTGATTTGCTAAAAGTGTTGAATAAAAAATCAGTCAAACAGTCTATTTTATTAACCTTTAAATTATTATTTATGAAGACGCAATCTCTGGGATTTATTGGGGGTGGAAGGATCACAAGAGTTTTTTTGCAGGCCTTTGCAAATAAGAAAGCTGCATTTGAATCTATTGTAGTTTATGACACAAACACCGAGTTACAAATCACATTAAAAAAGCAATTTTCTCAAATCAAAATTGCTGAAACGGTTCAGGAAGCGGCATTGCAGCAAATTCTCATTATTGCCCTGCATCCACCAATGATTATGGAAACACTTGAAAGTATAGCCAGTATCGTTTCGAATGATGCATTAGTAATTTCCCTTGCCCCAAAAATCACTATTGAAAAGATATCGTCGAAGTTGAAGACGGCAAGTATCGTACGGATGATTCCTAACGCCACTTCCTACATAAATCAGGGCTATAATCCAGTAACCTTTAGGGAAGGATATAACAAAGATGGAAAGTCAGAAGTAATGGAAATGCTGAAATTGTTAGGAAACACCCTTGAGGTAGATGAAGCTAAGCTGGAAGCATATGCTATTATATCAGCAATGCTTCCAACTTATTTCTGGTTCCAGTGGCACGAACTAAGTGAAATTGGCATTGAAATGGGATTATCCAAGGAAGAGAGCATAACTGCAATTCAAGAAACGCTGGTTGGGGCAATTAATTTGATGTTTGGATCCGGGCTTTCGGCTGAACAGGTAATCGATTTGATTCCTGTAAAACCTATTGGTGAACATCAGTCACAGATTACTGAAATCTACCAATCTAAACTGATGATACTGTTTGAAAAGATCAGACCTTAAAATAATCGGTTAAAATTTCAAAAATCGCTTTATGCCATATATTCGCAAAACTTATTACTTTAACCCTATTTTTAATACATTTGCTGACATAAGTTCAACTAATTCAAATGGAATTTACAGTATTGACCAAATAGAATATGACTGTCCCGATAAATACTACAGTAAGTTTTCGGAGAATGGTTTAAGAATATTACTTAATTAAAGGATAAATTGCAGAAAATGAAAAAGAAATTTTCCCAAATTGCATACAGACTGAAGTTTTTCACCCTGGTTCTCATTGCTCCTTTGTTGCTGTCATGGGGTCCGTTTGGACATGAGCGTATCAATCGCTCAGCCACTCTGGCGCTATCAGCCCCTTTACAATCATTCTTTTATAACCATGTCGACTTCATTACGCAGGAATCATCTGTGCCGGATCTACGAAAATATACACTTAATGACAATGCAGAAAAGCCGAGACATTTTATTGATCTTGAAAATTTTGGAGTTTCGGATAGTCTGCCCGTCTCATTGATTGAAGCGAAGAAGAGGTATAACGAAAAATTCCTCCAACAGAACGGAATATTACCCTGGTATATCGAGGAAATAATGGATAAACTCACCAGGGCATTTAAAGAAAGGAGGAAAACTGAAATTCTATTTTTGGCTGCCGATCTGGGACATTACCTGGGCGATGCATATATGCCGTTGCATACCACAGTTAATCACGACGGCCAACTTACCAATCAAAAAGGGATCCACGGTTTCTGGGAATCTCAGTTGCCTGAAGTATTTGGAGATAAATACAATTTATTTATTGATAACGCGGTTTACATCCAAGATGTGTCAAAGGAAACCTGGCGTATAATAAATTCCACACACATGCTTGTTGATACTTTATTACAGGCCGACAGGCAATTAAAACAGCAATTCCCGGCTGATAAAGTTTATTCAATCGATGACTCAGGCAATCCCCGTAAAACAAGATTTAATGTTCCTATACATTCACCTGAATATTCCCTCCAGTACAACCACAAACTAAATGGCATGGTTGAAAGACAAATGCGCCTCGCTGCAGCAGCAACAGCCAATTTTTGGTACACCGCATGGGTAAATGCCGGCAAGCCAAACCTGGATGATTTAGATCCTGCTTACCAAACCAAACGGAATAAAACCAATCTGCATCGTGAGCTCAAATTATTTAAACATGGGAAACTGTTTGACATTAAGAGTGAAAAGGAATTTTGAACACTGAGGATAAGAACCCCTGATAATTATCACAATTTCAGGATGTTCCGAATGTGAAAGCTTGTACGCCCCATAAAAAAGTATTTGATACTGTTAATGAAATACATACTAACTTTCAAATACCTATGTTGATAATGGAAGAATTTGACAGATCAAGGCACTGGGATGTATAACAGTCGAACATAAAACACCTTTCGATACGATTCAACAATTTGTATTTTGCAGTTTCAGAAAACCCTGACTCATTTAGCCTGAATAAAAATAATTTCGAAAAATAATGACGTAAACATACGTTATTTAAAAATATGTCGTATATTTACGCCATAATTTAAATGGCATAATATGGTAGTCTCAAAAACGGAATTGTTTGATAAAGTGCTTCAGGAGAGGGCAAATTTGTTTAAGGCCTTATCGCATCCGGCCCGTTTGCAAATTCTTCAATTTGTGGCCGAAACGAAAACATGTATCTCTGGTGATATATCAGAGGAATTACCTCTAAGCAGAACAACGGTTAATCAACATCTGAAGGAACTTAAGGATGCAGGCCTGATACAAGGGCATGTCGAAGGGGTTAAAACAAACTTCTGCCTCGATTATGGGAAAATAACCGAGATGAAAAGTATCCTGATGGAATTTTTAAATGAAATTGAAATACCTAAGAACTTCTGCTGCAAATAGAAGGGCATTTTCAAATCTTATTATTTGCTGATACTATTTTTTAAAACTCATAATTTGTTTTTCAATAAAAAAGTTTTCAATAAATCTAAAATTTAAAAAATCTATGTTATGGAAAAGATTAAAGTCTTATTCGTTTGTGATGAAGCTAATGCTGAGCGATGCCCGATATTTCCAGCAGCTACAAATCGCTTCCACTGGTCATTTGAGGACCCATCATCATTTAATGGATCGCATGAGGATAAGCTTGCAAAAACAAGATTAGTGAGGGATGCGATAAAATCCAAGGTTTAAGATTTTATAAATATCCAGCATGCGTAATTCGTTGGATATTTAACCTCAAATGCTACAAGACTTAAATTAAAATATATATTTCAGTTACTCTCTTACCAAAAAATATTTATGAAAGTATTAATACTCTGTACTGGGAACAGTTGCCGAAGCCAGATGGCACATGGATTTTTACAGTCCTTCGATCCTTCAATTGAAGTGTTTTCGGCCGGGACTGAAGCTTCAGGAAGGCTAAATTCAAAGGCTGTTGAAGTCATGAAACAGGCTGGCATCGACATCAGTCATCATACTTCTGATTCAGTCGAAAAATATCTTAATGATGAATGGGATTACGTAATAACAGTCTGTGGAGGAGCAAATGAGACCTGCCCCGCCTTTATGGGGAAAGTGAAACACAGGTTGCACATTGGTTTCGATGATCCATCGCACGCAATAGGGTCAGAAGAGTTTATCAATGGCGAGTTTATACGTGTCAGGGATGAAATAAAAGAAGGGTTTCAAAAATTCTATAATGAACAAATAAAATATCAGTTATGAATGCCAATGATTTAAAGCTCATAGTTAAGGAAAAGTATGGCGAGATTGCCAACAAAAGTAAATTGTTTAATCAGTCTTCCTGTTGTGGTAGTACAAGCTGCTGTGATGATTGGATTACACGATATTCAGTGATGATTATTCGGGTGAAGAAGGTTATAATCCGGATGCAGACCTGGGTCTGGGATGTGGTATTCCAACACAGTATGCCAACATTAACAAAGGTGATTCTCTACTTGATTTAGGAAGCGGTGCAGGAAATGATTGTTTTGTAGCAAGGGCACTTGTGGGCGAAGAGGGCTTTGTAACGGGTCTCGATTTTACTGATGCCATGATTTTAAAGGCTGAGGAGAATAACCAAAAACTTGGATATTCGAATGTCAGGTTTGTCAAAGGCGACATTGAGGAGATGCCGTTAGCAGATGGCACCTATGATGTTATTGTATCCAATTGTGTTTTAAATCTTGTTCCTGACAAAACAAAAGCCTTTAAACAGATTATGCGGGTTTTAAAACCTGGCGGACATTTTTGTGTTTCCGACGTTGTAATAAAAGGAGATTTACCAGAGCGGTTGCAGAAAGATGCAGAAATGTATGCTGGTTGCGTTTCCGGAGCAGTGCAAATGGATGAATATCTCGCCATTATAGAAAATCAGGGATTTGAAAACATCCTGATTCATAAGCAAAAGGAAATATCCATACCGGAAGATGTTTTGGCTAATTATCTGTCGCCGGCAGAAATCGACTCCTTTAAATCGAGTGGATTAGGAATTTACAGTATAACCGTTTCGGCATTCAAGAGAGGCAAATAAAGTCTATTAATCGAATTAAAGGCAACATTTATGAACACTACAAAACAACTTTCATTTTTTGACCGGTACCTTACACTCTGGATTTTCCTCGTCATGTTCTCCGGAGTTTTAATAGGGTATTTTATGCCGGGGATTTCAGGTTTTTGGAATTCCCTAAGTTCAGGGACAACGAATATTCCAATTGCTATTGGCCTTGTTCTGATGATGTACCCGCCTCTCGCAAAAGTCAAGTACGAGAAATTGCCATTGGTTTTCAAAAACTTAAAATTATTAACACTGTCATTGACACAGAACTGGATTGTTGGACCATTTGTAATGTTCGTCCTTGCAATTATTTTTCTTCACAATTATCCGGGACTAATGGTAGGGGTAATTCTTGTTGGCCTGGCACGATGTATTGCTATGGTCTTGGTTTGGAATGAGCTGGCTAAAGGAGACGCTGAACTGGCCGCAGGATTAGTAGCATTTAATGCGATATTTCAGGTTTTTTTATACTCAGTTTATGCGTGGGTGTTCATTACTATTTTACCTCCTTTGTTTGGGTTAAAGGGAGAAGTAGTTAATGTTTCAATCTCAGAAATAGCCATTACGGTACTGATTTATCTGGGAATACCCTTTGCCACGGGGCTAATCTCAAATATTATTTTAAGAAGCTGGAAAGGAAGTGATTGGTATTTCGCAAAATTTATACCTAAGATTTCGATACTTACTCCGGTAGCATTGCTGTTTACGATATTGGTGATGTTCTCGCTGAAGGGTGAAAAAATTATCGGCCTGCCCCTTGACGTGCTTAGGGTCGCTATTCCCTACACGGTCTATTTTGCGATCATGTTCTTCAGCACTTTTTTCATAGCAAAATGGATCGGTGAAGGTTATGAGAAATCAACAACAATGGCTTTTACGGCAGGAAGTAACGATTTTGAACTGGCCATAGCGGTTGCTATTGCCGTATTTGGAATTAACTCGCAGGCAGCTTTTGCAACCGTCATCGAACCACTTGTAGAAGTTCCGGTTATGGTTGCTTTGGTGAATGTAGCATTTTGGCTTAGGAAGAAGCACTTTAATAATCCAGAGTAAACGGCATTTCTGGAAAGTAGCTTTGTACAAGAAAAACCTGAGAGATAAATTAATTGCTTGTCAGATTATTACCTCAAATTAATTAATGAGAAACAGGAATAGTTGTCAAATATTAAGAATTTCACAATTATTCCTGTTTCAATCAGAAGCTTACTAATTACCACCACTTTTTTAATATCCTTGATATCCTGCGGTCAAAAGTTGTAACTTTGGATGTGAGGTTATCGGTAACAGTAACAAGTGTCTTATGCATATGGGCAGGATCTTGTTTAAAAGTGATTGTGTCAGAGTCAGTGGTTCCTGCGGTGTAGGTAACTTTACCAGATGTCATAACTAAACTTCCGTGATAATTTATAACAATAAGTGGCAAAACAATAGTTTTTGCATAGGCTTCGCTTTTTTCATTTATCCCTTTGATAGTCCCGGTGTATGTTAGCGAATCCAAAGAGGGTATATGTCTAAATGCCAGATGATTTAAATTATAAACAGGATCGCCTGCCTTATAATTTTTATTCGTGAAATGGGTAATTGCATTTCTTGCTTTATCAACATTTCTAGTAAAAGTAAGTGTTTCGCTTTTGCCAATCGTTGAAACTGCATAACTAAGAGCAGCAGTAATACTGTCTGTAACACTAACTCTGGCTGATTCCAGGTTATTTAATTTTAATGCATCCTTCGCTCTCTTAACTGTGCGTGTCCCATTCATGACTACTGTGGTACTATCGGTTGTCACAGCAAAGTTATGATAGACAAAGGCTCGTGAAATTAGCCTTGGATGGTTAACATCTTTGCGATCAACCGTTATAACGATCTGACCATTCTTTGTTATAGTCTCATCCGCACAGCTATCCTGGTAGTTGGTGTACGTAATTGTGACAACCTTCGGAAAATTCGTATTATCCGGATGGTCAACTTTTATATCCACTGTTCCACTTAACTCTAAACTTGCGGATTTTGTGTTATCGGCAGAGTAATTGTTATTTTGCAACTCATCGAGTTTGCTGTCAACATCTTCATCCGTTTTGTCAGCAACGGCATCCTGAGCATCTGAATTCTGTAACTGAACGGTTTTTAGGTTTGCAGCTGTATTTGCACCTTGATTGGTTGTGGATATCGAATCCTTTTTGCACGAGGTTAATTCAACACATCCAAAAATCAAAATAAAAGCACCTGCCAAAATAGAAATTCTTGTTTTCATAGTCATTTTTTTGAAAATAGTTGTTATTTAAAGCTTAACGGTTAAATTTTTAATCTTCAGGTAATATGAAGTTTATAATATTACATACCCTTAAGATGCTGCTTTTATTGAAAAGTTAAATCCCTAATGATTTTTTTTAATAGTTATTGGTTATAAATCAATGAAAATATGGAATTATTACATTTACGGCTCCAAGAAGCTTTTTAATATCATTTTGAATTTAACTTTCAGTGCTTTTATGTATCAAAAGCACGTATAGAAAAAGAAGAAACTTTTGATGAACCAGGAGGCTGACGCATATATTTTCTCGATGATGAAAGATCCGGCTATGAGAGATAAAGGGTTTCTTAAGTTGATGGATACTTATAAAGTGCCTGTATACTGGTATATCAGACGTATGGTTGAATCTCATGAGGATGCAGAAGATATCCTGCAGGAGACTTTCATCAATGTTTACCGTTTTGCGCACACTTTTAAAGGGGAAAGCCGTATTTTCACATGGCTTTACCGGATCGCAACCAATGAATGTACCAAATATTTCAGGAAAAACAGGAATTGGGTTAAAAGGGGGGCTGGTATTTCTGAAGAGATGGCCGGGGAGCTATCAGGAAATGACGCAGAAAACAGCGATAATATATTGCATAAGTTTCAGCAAGCTATCCTGCTACTTCCGGAGAAACAACGAATTGTATTTAATATGCGTTATTATGATGAACTAAGTTACGAAGATATGGGGCAAATCCTGAATACATCAGTAAATGCACTAAAAACAAATTACCATTATGCGACAGAAAAGATTAAGCAATATTTAATCAATAATGCGTAAGCGGAAGTTATAAAATCGGATAATTAAATAACGAGAAATATGGAAATAGATTTAAAAAAGATAGGAAAAGATTCGGGTTACAAGGTACCCGATGGTTTTTTTGAACAGGTTTCAGAATTAACACTCCTAAAGGCAAAAAGAAGAGAAAAAAACCATAGGAGAATACAATTGGCGTTACGTGGATTTGCTGTAGCAGCCTCATTGTCGGCGATTGCATTACTTGGCTATTATGAAAATAATTCTGAAAAGCATGAAGTAAAGCAGGTTGCCCAAAAGGAGAAGCTTGAGGTAACAATATCAGATGTTTTGCCAGATTTGACTGATGATGAATTATTGCAGATGACTGTAGTCTATAGAACTGATCCATTTATTGAAGAATCACAAAATTAATATCTCAAAAGATGAAGAATATATATTTTGTTATGCTTGTTAGTTTGGCTGTTTTCTCAGGATTGAATACGAAATCACAAAACCGGAATCGTTTTCCCGTACTTCGTGAGCGGATTTTCGAGACGAAATTGAATGAAATCAAACTTAATCTTAAACTTGATCAGGCAGACTTCGAAAAGTTCCGCCCTGTTTATATCAGGTATGAGAGTGAGCTTTCGGAGATTGACTTTAAGCAAATTGCAAAACTACATAAGGTGGATGCAGACAGCCTTACTGCGGAGCAAGCAGATCGTTTGATAGTAAACCAAATGGAGGAAGCCAAAAATTTAATTCTACTGCGCGAAAAGTACTACAAGGAATTCAAAAAAGTCCTTTCTCCCCAACAGATTATTAAACTGTACCAGACAGAGGCAGATATGCTTAAAAAAGTAACGAAGGAGATGAAACGAAGACAATTGAAGTGATTTAAGGTTTTAAATACAGACGTTACAAAATCAATTTGTAATTCTAATGAATGCGGCTAATATTGGATTAGGGTAATATCTTCTAATCTTCATTGCCAGGTTCAGCCCGCTGGCTGAGTATGTAACCGCATCTCAACCCCAGGTTCCGCTTCACTCCACCGGGGGTTATTCGGATTTGACTCGTTTCAGATTGTGGATCAGATAAAAAAGTTGTGGACAT
This sequence comes from uncultured Bacteroidia bacterium, assembly GCA_903850335.1. GTDB lineage: Bacteria > Bacteroidota > Bacteroidia > Bacteroidales > Prolixibacteraceae > JAAFHB01. The sequence goes on from CAINLJ010000221.1 coordinate 18,376, forward strand.
TAATTTTCTTTAAACGATTTGATAGGTACTATTTATATGACAATTTCTTATTCTATTGGATAAAACCTGTTAATAA
>CAINLJ010000222.1 GCA_903850335.1 uncultured Bacteroidia bacterium
AGCACTGGCCATCCATGCACCATCACGGCAGAATACCTCCCTTTCGTGTGTAAAATACAAACTTGGCATTTCAATATTCTCCATAAGTATGTATTGCCACACGTCCATTTCAGTCCAGTTACTTATTGGGAACACACGAAAATGTTCTCCAATATGCTTAGCTCCGCAAAAAAGATTCCAAAGCTCGGGTCGTTGATTTTTAGGATCCCATTGTCCAAATTCATCGCGATGAGAGAAAAATCGTTCTTTTGCACGTGCTTTTTCTTCGTCACGCCGGCCACCTCCCATAGCGCAATCAAATTTTAATTCCTCTATTGCATCCAGCAGGGTTACCGTCTGAAGAACATTTCTGCTCGCACTTAGACCCTTTTCTTCGACGGCTCTGCCACTATCAATAGAGTCCTGAACATACTTAACAATTAAACGCGTACCTGTCTTTTCTGCAAGATCATCACGATATTTGATCGTTTCTTCAAAGTTATGACCCGTGTCAATATGCATCAGTGGAAATGGAACTTTTAATGGGTGAAATGCTTTTAGAGCGAGGTGAAACATCACAATTGAATCCTTACCCCCTGAAAAAAGCATTACAGGCCGTTCAAACTGAGCTACAACTTCACGAATGACAAAAATTGATTCTGCTTCCAGTTCCCTAAGATGATTTATACTAAATTGCTCCATATCAATTAGTTTCTCTCAATTATTATCCGGTTTGAATTTAAAATTATTCTAAATAAGCACCCTTCAAACAGGGCACAAAAATAGCAAATCCGATGATATTCTGGACCATCGGATCTGCATCCAGCCTAAGACTTAACATTAATTTTTATCTGCATTGGTTATAAGGGTACATTTCATTTCATCTGCAGCCGTAATCTGATCATAGAAATCAACAAATGCAGAGTATTCAGATGCATGATAGACTCCTTTATAAAGGCGAAGAACTCGTGTATAGCAAAGCTGATTATTTGTTCTTTCAACTTTTGACTCATAGGAACCGAACTGTGTTTTTATCACGACCGGTTTCGGCAGAAATTCCGGTTTCAGTCCGGAGGACAATTCATAAATGATCGTATCGTTCTCCATAGAAGGTCTTTTGATATAGACATCGGTCTTTCTTGATCGTAAACTATACGGAGCATCTTTAGACTTATTCGAGATATTCAATTTAAGTAGGTATCTGGAACCCATGTTTGTAAGGTAATTTTCGAAATTAACATTTACCGTTTCCTCAATAGAAGGAAGTGCTGACTTAATCTCTTTAAATTTAAAATCAAGCAATTGAAATGTCGGAAATTTTAACCTTTCGGAAATTAATCGCTTCTTATCAGTGTCGTCTGCAAGCAGTGTTGGAAGGATATCCTCATACTTAAGGCCTTTGTATAAAGTATTTATCTTCGCTGAACCCTTACCATTTTCATCGACCTTCACAAGTGAATTATTCAATATCATGTTTTCTTCGATCTTATATGCCTTTGAATGAATGACTTTACTTTTATCCTTGTCAATTAAAAGGATGTCGCGATCATCTGTAAAACTACCGATAAATCCACAAGGTACCCGCTGACTAGTGCATTCTAGCCAGATCGTATCATTTTTATCCGGGACACACAAAAAAGCATGGTTAAACTGAGAGGATGGAAAATCTCTGATAATATTCGAAGCACTCTTACCTGCATAAACAAGACAATAATTAGATTTAATTCCGATGCTTTGCAGCAAAGTTTTCATATAATTTGCCAATGCTTTGCAATCGCCATAGGACAGCCTCTGCACGGAGGCAGCATCAAAGGGCTGCCAGCTTCCAATACCAACCTGGATGCTTACATATCTTGTTCTGCTTTGCATATATTCGTATACAGTTCTGATTTTACCATACGTGTCAGAAACATCTTTCACCCTATCATTCAGTAATTTACGCGTTTCATCATCCAGAACATCCTTCCCTTCATTCAGAGTCGAAATAAACTTTCCGAAGTTCTCCCACGAATTGAGATTTCCCTTATAGTTGTCGATTTCAAAATCTGCAGGTGCGGCAATCATACAGGGCAAAATTTCCTCTGAAGACATGCTATATGGTTCCCATTCTTTAGCTTTGAGATTTTTAGCCTCCCAATAATAAATGTTATTTGCAGCATCCGATGATAGTATAACTTTAGAAGTTAAATTCCTTTCAAGATACCGAAATGTCATGTCCTTAGGAATGATAGCCTTATAGGAACTTTTTTCAACAGCTATATTAAATTGCGGCTGAGGATACCAGGCAGGATAAGAAAATAGTCCGTCAAATTTCTGTTCATACGAATATTCAAGTGTAAATGGGAAATTGCGAACTTTTGGGTCAAAAAATTTGACTCTGTTATCTTCATAGGTCGAATATCCGGAGATAGCACTATAATCAAGGATTTCATCGGACGGAATCCTTTTTATTTGCTCCCCATTTTCATCGAATACACGGCCTTTAATTCCTGAAATCTTTCGAAATTTATTGTGAAATTCTTTGAAGAAGGCATCCTCAAGCCCGTTTTTATTCAAAATAGTGATTGCACAAGTGAAGTTAATTGTTGCAGTACTTGTTGATCTGACCTCAAGGACAACTTCCTGATTACGGATTACAGACCTTGCATTTTCTTTGAGCTCATTCGGAATATCCGCAAATTTGTATTTAATTTCTTTTGAAAAAAGAACAGTTGGAAGAATCAAAAGTGTGACGGTTAAAACTCTGGACAGGTATTTCATGGCTACTTATAACAATTTAATTACAATTTGTTCACTTTGTTTTTTTACCAATTCGGAAAAGAAGGCTCTCAGGTCAGAGTATTCACTCTCCATATAATTTGCCTTATTTATACGGAACAGATAATTTAATTGAATATAATTTTCACCTTGTGTGACTTGATAGATTACTCTGGCGCTGCCATCTGGCAATGACATATTTAACGGCTTCGGTATCTCTGTAATCTGAGCACCAGCAGGTAATTCGATTTTAAGTAAAAAAGTTTTATCTGATGGACAAACAAAATCAACAGGATATTTGCGTTCTTCTGTTTTGAAGGGATTGGAATTTAAAAGGTCGAAAAGTAGGGGATTTATATAGCACTGGTCACCTACTGTGGTTGCCATATTCTTTATCTTTAACTTGAACGTTTGAATAACCGGTAGATCAAGGCTATCAAGATTGTTTATCTGACATTCATTCACTATTAATCCTTTATTTTCACTCTCAAGATCCTTCAGATATTCCTCTTTCGAATTAAATTTCTCATATTTCTTCCTTAAATCAAACGCTGAGTATTCGTAATTGAGCTTTGTAAGATCCCCGGTAAGGAGATTCCCGGCTTCGAGTTTCAAATCGAACTTAGCAAAATCCCGGTTTTTCTTTGCGGAGATAAGGTCAATCCATTCTGATTTATTTTCGTCAACAAGTCTGCCTTGTAAATTGATACATCTTTGAGGTAGTAACCCTATTGGCAGAAATTGTTCGGTTGCATCCAGAAAATATTTTTTGTCGTCAAGATAGACATAGGCTACAACATAATTCAGTTTATCAAGTGAAGGACTGGCAATTGAAAGGAAACCATTGTCTCGGGTGCTCAATACAACAGGATAAACTTCAATATCCAATTTCTTAAGTAACGTTATAAGAATCAGATTAATATCAGCCGAATTTCCTATTTTTTTGTAAAATGTAAAATTCAAATTCTCATTTGAAGCGAAAGCAGACTCTTTTTCGTTCCATTTAATAGATTTTTTAACAACAACAAAGGCGGCTTTCATTCTTTCGTATGGACTGCTTTGATTTTTTTTAATTTCTTTCGCAATACTATTCAGAAAGCCACACCCTTCCATGGCTTTTCCGAAAAATATACTTTCATTGAGCCTTCGGTTTACAGCGTCCCAGGATGTACTGAAATCGCGGTAGAGTCCAGGAAAGTTAACGCTAAGTAGTTCTATTTCAAATCTGGCAATATAGTTTTTGGCTGCGCTGATAAAAGGTTCTTTTTTGAAGGCAGGCATATTCTTTGCCACCCACCGGGTATCTGAACTCTCTGTAATCCGTTCAAATCCAAAATAAATTTTTCTGAATGTCGCATATTGCGTTGGCTCAAGCACAAGCTCACTCCAGCTTACCGGCACCTCTTGCTGAAACATCCATTCTGATGGCAGACCCTCGTATCTGAATTCGATATCAACTACCGAACCTTCTCTTACATTTGGCATTGCAACCCTTGTTCTGAAATATTGCTGAGTTACACGCTCTTCAAATATAGATTCAGATTTTAATTTTGATTCAACAACATTTCCGTTTTCAAGGTTAAAAGTAATACCCTTAATTGCTGCTTTGTTTGAGGCGGGAAATACCTGATTACCCCAGGTTGTGCCTTCTTTTTTAAATATTTTTACTCTCAGGGTCCGCACAAATTCAAACCGGTCAGAATTAAAATAACCGTAATCAAATAAAATGGCAGCTGTTGCCGTGGTATCTGTCGGATAAACTTTCATCTCCAGTTCAGCTTTTGAAACTTTGCCAAATTTAAACGGAGCCTTTTGAGCCATTCCCGAACAAATGAAAAGGAAAAATAAAATTAAACTTAGAGTAAATTGTCGATTAAGGTTTTTCATCTTTCAAATTGATTAATAAAGGTTAAGTAAAAATATATTTATTTTTATGTTATTTAAATCAAGCCTTGAACACCTGTCTTCTCTCTCTTATTAAATTATAATTCAGCTAATAAATTTCAAATAGTATGATGAGGAAGATTTGTATCAGGAATTAACAACCGGAGGATTACAAGGTATTGTGAAACTAAATGAACTTCCGGTACCTTCCTCACTGATGATCGACAAATGGCCCCCATTTTTTTCAATAAAATCCTTACAGATTATCAATCCAAGACCAGAACTATATTCACCCTCTGTACCTTTTCTGTTTGAATTTCTATCTATTCTGAATAATTGCTCAACCAACGCCGGACTCATCCCTATACCATTATCAACGACTCTAACTTCTACAGTGTTTTCTGGAATAACGACAGCAGAAACGAGAATCCGCCCGCCACGTTTAGTATATTTCAAGGCGTTGGAGAGTAAATTACGGAAGATACTGCCTAACATGTTTTCATCAGCAAAAACCTCCAGATCATCCGAAATTTCATATACTATTTCAATTTCCTTTTGAAAAGCAAGCTGACCGGATATATCGTATGATTTTTCAAATTGCTCACGCAAGTGTAAAATTACAGGATTAAAGACCGAAAGACCTCGCTGAAGACGTGACCATTCCAAAAGATTTCCAATAAGACGAAATAGATGAACGGCAGAATTGCGCATTAAAAAGGTAATCTCCTGAATTTCCTTTAACGTCATATCAGGTAAACGTTTTGCTAAAGTTTCAGTAATTCCGAGAAACCCACTAAAAGGACCACGGAGGTCATGAGCGATTATGGAGAACAACTTATCTTTCTCTGCATTTAGTTTTTCAAGATCAAGGTTCTTCTGTTTGATAAGAGATTCAGCCTCCTTATAGTTAGAGACATTTCTGATAATTGTGAGAAATCTGGATTCGGCAAATGCAACAACCTTAGCCTCAAAATAACTCGTACCGGTCGGCAATTCTAAAGAATACTCGCACTTCTGCACCTTACCGGTTTTTGCCGCCTCAGAAAAAACACTGGTAAAAAGTCTTGCAATGTCTGAAGGAATTACGTCGGTCATCTTCTTTCCGATAAATTCGGTAGGTTTTATATAGAGCTCGGTAGAAACAGGGCCATGGTATTCAATATAAACTCCATTACTATCTTGTATAAAGATCATATCTGGAACAGCAGCAAGCAAAGCTGCTATTTGAGCCTGACTCTCCTTAAGTGAATACTCTGCTGCCTTTTGTTCAGTAATATCTACAGTAAAACCCGCCAGAAAACTTGGCTTCCCTTCCATTACTATTGGAAACTTTATTGTCGAATATTTTCTTTCGTTAAATTCCTCTTCAACAGTTATAATATTTCCTTCTTTAAGAACTTTTAAGTCATCGTTGACCATATTATTCGCCAATTCAGAAGGAAATATCTCATTCATATTTTTGCCCAGTAGCATGGAAAGGGGCAATCCAAACATTTTTTCAAAATTTTTACTTAAATGAATGGATCGGATATCCAGATCTTTAAAGAAAACATAAATTGGACTGTGTTCCATAAAACTGTTGAAAATCTCCTGAGTTTCTCTGAGTTTCTTTTCAGTGTTCTTGAGCCGGGTTATATCCTTGGATACACAATTCACATATACAACTTCTCCCGATTCATTTTTAACAGGATCAGCGGTCGTGAGAAAGTACATAGCCTCACCGTTTGAATTAATTACCCGTGCCTCCCGATGAGCCTTTTCTTTTGTCCGCAATACTTCCTGAAGGATTGTTATACTCCCGCTGACCTCTTCAAAAGGAGAAATATCAGATAATTTTTTTCCTGTAATTTCTTCTGCTGTATGAGAAGACAGACCAATAAAAGCATCATTAACAAAGCGATAAGTTTCGTCCTGATTAAAACTAAACAGTAAATCACTAGAAAATTGTATGAAACTTCTGAATTTTTCCTCACTTTCCACAAGTGCTTCTTCTACCTTCTTTCGCTCGGTAATATCCTGTACCATACCGATCGACCGGATCACTTTACCAGAAGAATCCCTGACATGTTCACATTTTTCGAATACATATCTCTCCTCACCGGTTTTACGGTGCAAAACCCGATGTTCAATCTCATATCCGCATTGATTTTCATCCAGCGACGACAGATAAGCATGATCGACAAACTGACGGTCATCAGGATGCGTTGATAAAAGGAATTCGTCGTAACTCGGAGCTATTTCCAGCGGTAATAAACCAAATATACGGTAAGCCTCATCAGACCAAAAAACCTGGCCATTGAGTAAATCAAGCTCCCAACTGCCAAGGTGTGCCAATTCTTGTGTTTTATCCAATAAGACCTTACTCTCACGCATTAATTCTTCAGCTATCTTTTTTTGGGTTATATTGCGGGAATAGTTGGTAATACCAATAATTTCCTGATCCTCGTTCCGTAAAGGATTAAAAACACTTTCGTAATAGGAAGGGATTTCGTCACTTACTTTCCATATACGAGAATTGGATTCTCCCTGTAACGCGCGATCTATATGCCCCTTAACGATCTCTCTTTCGGGTGATGATATTACCTCAAGTACACTCATCCCAATCCTGATTTCAATATTATTCATATTCAATATCCAGTCGCTATGAACTTTATTAAAATATAAATACTGATAATTCGAATTAACAGAAAAAAGAACCATATCCATTTGGCTCTCGAGACTTGAATTCATGAGAACCTTAGATCTTTTTATTGTCTCCTTGTCTTGTTTAGTAGCTGTTATATCAATTGCAATCAGGAGAAATTTGTCATTACCTGTGCTGAGGTTACAGGTAAGCTGAACAAAAACAGGATTTGATTCCGCTAAGATTAAAGTAATTTCACAAGTTTGTTTCGTACGGGTATTGGCTACCCTATCGAGAAGAAAAGAAAAGACGTTTTTGGTTTCATCTGAAACGAAAAACATAAACCTGCTATTAATAAGCATTTTACGTTCTTTACCCAGCATTTGGGCACCACAAAGGTTTAGCTCCAGGATATCGCCCTCCATCGAAAGGGTATAATAAGCCAATGGAGCAAAATCATATAATTCAGTATATTTCTGAATCGCAGATTCAGCCTGTTCCCTTGCAATTCGAAGCTCCTCATTCTGCATTTCCAATTCAATCTGGTGTTCCTGAAGTGATTGAATCAGTCTGGCAGTATCAGGTTCATTACTATGTTCAACGGTTTTCAAGTGTAATACTTCATTAAGTTTACTTAACAAAGTTATGACTTTTCTTCAATATTTATGTTAGTTTTATTCGTGTCTTTATGCGAATTGGAAAGTCTTCCAGACTTTTTCAATGCCTGATTTAAGATATATTCAATTTGTCCATTCATACTGCGAAATTCATCCGAAGCCCAACGCTCCAAAGCATTCGAAACCTCAGGATCCATCCGCAGTACAAACGATTTTTTATTTGCCATATTCTAATCAATAAATAGACCCGGCATTAATGACCGGCCTTGCAGATTCGTCAGCACACAAAACGACAAGGAGGTTGCTAACCATAGAAGCCTTCTTTTCAATATCAAGTTCAATAATATTCTGTTCATCCAGCTGATCCAGTGCAAGCTTCACCATCCCTACTGCACCTTCAACAATTTTCTGACGTGCCGCGACAATGGCAGTAGCCTGTTGACGACGTAACATCGCTCCTGCAATCTCGGGCGCATAAGACAAATTAGAAATACGAGCCTCGATGACTTCAATGCCAACAAGTGACAAACGTTCACCTATCTCACCAGCCAAAGACCTGTTTATTTCATCTATTCCTGAGCGCAGACAAACAATTTCTTTCCCATCTTTCTCCTCTTCAATATTGTCATAGGGATATGTATGGGCAATCTTTCTTAATGCCGACTCCGTCTGAATCTTAATAAATTTTTGATAAGATTCTTCTGATTTAGTCTTTTTCATACCAGTCTTCGGATCTACCTCCTCTGAAGCTTCGATATTAAATACTGCCTTATAGGTATCAATAACCTTCCACACTACAATTGCACTGATAAGTATAGGATTACCCTGCTGATCATTAACCTTGATAACATCCGACTCAAGATTACGAACCCGGAGCGAGACCTTCTTTTTTCCAAAAAAAGGATTTAGCCAAAAGAACCCATTTGTCTTCACAGTACCCTTATAACTGCCAAAAAATACAAGAACACTTGTTTGATTAGGCTGAATAATAAACAGTCCTGTTAACCAAAAGATTCCGATAAAGGATATAAAAATAATCACAGGCACAGCCCAGGTTTCACGATAAAAAATCAATCCCAAAGGAGCAAACAAAAGCACCAAAGCAATCAATAAATTAAAGAATCCATTAGCCTTTAAATTTAATTCATTTTCCATAAAAATTAATTATTAATGATATTACAATGATATCATTTTAATTTAATTTTTCCAAATATTATTCAAAAAATATTTCGAAAAAATACAACTAAAAATTGAACGCAGACAGACGAACCTGTTCGTTCAGCCCGTTCAATTTATTCGTAAATTTGTCATCTTGAAATTTATAATCCTTTAAAGGAAGAATATGACTGAAAATATTAATAATCAATATATTGAAATTAAAGGTGCGAGGGTACACAATCTTAAGAATATTGACCTGCGGATTCCCAGAAATAGGATGGTGGTCATTACGGGGCTCTCCGGATCGGGAAAATCATCACTTGCCTTTGATACGCTGTATGCAGAGGGTCAGAGAAGGTATGTGGAGAGTCTTTCCTCGTATGCACGACAATTCCTTGGCAGAATGGATAAGCCTGATGTCGATTACATTAAAGGGATCCCTCCTGCAATAGCAATCGAACAAAAGGTAAACACCCGTAACCCCCGGTCAACTGTTGGTACATCAACCGAAATATACGATTACATTAAACTGCTTTATGCAAGAATAGGCAAAACCTATTCACCTGTATCGGGTAAAGAGGTGATTCGGCATGAGGTAAGCGATGTGATTAACATGATCTTTTCAACCCCGGAAGGAACAAAAGTGATTATATTGGCACCATTTCATATTTCGAAAGGCAGAACACTCGCACAGGAGGCTGATTTACTTCAACAACAAGGTTTTACAAGACTTGAAGTTCAGGGTGATGTAATTCGTATAGCTGATCTGGATGAAAAAATATCTCCGCTGAATAAAGTTAAGGATATAAACATTGTCATCGACAGGTTTTCTGTCTCTGATGATGAGGATTTGCCAAGTCGTGCAGCAGACTCCGTACAAACTGCATTTTATGAGGGTAAAGGTGAATGTCAGGTTAAAATAACTTCAGGGGAAATTACTTCTTTACACAATTTCTCTAACCGTTTTGAAGCCGACGGTTTGGTTTTCGAAGAACCATCCTTACATACATTTAGTTTCAATAACCCTATAGGTGCATGTCCCCTTTGTGAAGGATACGGAAAAACAATTGGTATCGATGAAGATCTCGTAATTCCAAATAAATCACTCTCAATTTATAATGAGGCTATTGTATGTTGGAAAGGTGAAAAAATGAGCGAATGGAAAGATCAGCTCATCTTGAATTCCGATCGTTTTAATTTCCCTATCCATACGCCATATTATGATCTGAGCCAGGACCAGAAAAAACTCTTGTGGACTGGAAACAAGTATTTCGAAGGGTTAAATAGTTTCTTTAAGAGTCTTGAAGAACAATCCTACAAAATCCAGTACCGTGTGATGCTTTCGCGTTACAGGGGGAAAACGGTTTGTCCCGAATGTGAGGGAACCCGACTGAAAAAAGAGGCATCCTATGTAAAACTTGGCGGAAAAGCAGTTTCGGAACTCGTAAATCAGCCAGTCGATCAACTGAGCCAGTTTTTTAATAATCTCCAATTGAATGACCACGATCTGATAGTTTCGGAAAGGTTACTCATTGAAATCAGAAACCGAATTGAATTTCTTTGTGATGTTGGCTTAGGATATCTAACCCTGAACAGATTATCATCCTCTTTGTCAGGAGGAGAATCACAGAGGATTAATCTTGCCACATCACTTGGCAGCAGTCTCGTGGGATCAATGTATATTCTGGACGAACCCTCCATAGGCCTGCACTCCAGAGATACGATGCGACTTATTAAGGTTTTGAGAAAATTACAAAAACTGGGAAACAGCGTGATCATTGTCGAACATGATGAAGAAATCATTAGGGACGCGGATATGATTATTGATATTGGACCCCTGGCAGGACGAAATGGCGGTGAGGTTGTATTTCAGGGAACACACAAAGAACTTGCGTTGAATGATATTAGTCTGACAGCAAAATACATAAATGGCACAGAGAAGATTGGTACGCCGTCGGTCAGACGGAAATGGAATAATTTCATTGAAATCAGGGGAGCAAGGGAAAATAATCTTAAAGGAATTGACGTAAAAATTCCACTTAATACATTAACTGTTGTAACAGGAGTAAGTGGTTCAGGTAAATCGTCCTTAATAAGGAAAATCCTGTATCCGGCTCTGGCTAAACACCTCGGAGGCTATGGGGAGAAAACCGGAGAACATAGTAAAATGCTAGGTGATCTTTCCTTGATTGAGGCGGTAGAATTTGTTGATCAGAACCCTATTGGAAAATCATCACGCTCAAATCCTGTTACTTATCTCAAAACCTATGATGATATCCGAAAATTATATGCCGATCAGCAGGCATCTAAGATTAATGGATTCACAGCGTCTCATTTTTCGTTTAATATTGATGGTGGAAGATGTGAAGAGTGCCAGGGTGAAGGAGAGATAAAAGTTGAGATGCAATTTATGGCTGATATCCACCTAACCTGTGAAAGCTGTAACGGGAAAAGATTTAAGGCTGATGTACTGGACGTGAAATTCAAGGAAAAGAATATTTATGATATCCTGGAAATGACCGTTGATGAAGCGATTAGCTTCTTTTCTGAAAAGGATAAAAACGAAGGTAAAAAAATTGCCAGGAAACTGGCACCTCTTCAGGATGTTGGTCTCGGATATGTTAAGCTTGGTCAATCGTCAAGTACGCTCTCAGGTGGTGAAAGCCAGCGTATAAAGCTTGCATCGTTCCTTGCAAAAGAGAGGGACTACCCTACTCTTTTCATTTTTGACGAACCGACCACAGGACTTCACTTTCACGATATCCGCAAACTTCTGGATGCAATAAATGCATTGATCTCCAGAGGGCATACGGTACTTATCATTGAGCACAATACTGAAGTAATTAAAGTCGCAGACTGGATTATTGATCTGGGACCCGAGGGTGGTGATGCAGGAGGATACAAGGTCTTTGAAGGAACTCCAGAAGATATCGTAAGATGCGAAGAATCACACACGGGTAAATACCTGATTAATAAGATAGTAATCTAAGTTACCAGGTGACTATGCTAAGCCTCTGAAATTCATCCGGTAACTGATGTATTTTCATTTCACGTTCTTCCGGTGCAAGTACCACCAAACAGGCAATCCCGAGAATATCAGTGTCAGACCCAGACCTGCTTCCCTGGGTCTGGCAATTATTGTATTAAATACCAACACAATACAAAAAAGTATAAAGATTGCTGGTACAATTGGATAACCCCAGACTTTATATGGCCTTGGAGCGTCCGGCATCTTGCGACGTAAAATAAAAACGGCAAGCGAAGTCGCACCATAAAAAATAAATACAGCAAAAATGATCATGTCAGTTAACTGATCAAAGGTGCCAGATAACACGAGTACTGCCGCCCAGACACCCTGCATAATCAGAGAATTTGCAGGAACGTTTGCTTTATTCAGAGTACCGGCAGAATTGAAAAACAGCTTCTCATGTGCCATAGCATAATAAGGCCTGGCACTGGCAAGAATCGTTGCATTTGTACACCCTAATGTTGTAATTAAGATCAGGAAGGAGATAAAGAATACCCCATTATTCCCCCAAAACGCTCTTACCGACTCAACAGCTGCAATCTGGTTTCCGGATTTATATATTCCTTCCAGCTGCGGAACTGAGATAAGGGACAAGTAAGTGATATTTACCAAAAGATATACACCGATAACTATAAAGACTCCAAGGACTATTCCTTTAGGGATATTTTTTTTCGCATTTTTTACTTCACCCCCAATAAATCCAACTGAGGCCCATCCCTGGTATGCCCAAAAAGAGGCAAGCATTGCCGTAAAAAAAGTAGAAATTGTGACAGAAGTTTGAGAATTGGAATTGAAACTAAAAGCCTCAGGTAGGTGTGACTGATGGCTTGCCAAACCAAAAGCCACAATAAGAAACAGTCCGGCAAATACCAGGATCAGGACAAGACTGCTCACTGTGGCACCGGTCTTTATTCCTTTAACATTAATGAATGTAAGCACTAAAATCAATGCTATTGCAATTAACTTAACCGTAAATCCCTCGAAAGGGAAAAAAATACCTGCAATAGAGTAATGACTTAGCGAAGGAAGTAATTCCGGTAATTCAAGCATGCTGTTAAGCGATTGCGCGAATACATAGGCAAGTGACGAGATTGCAGCTGTCTGGATAACAGCAAAGAGTGACCAGCCATAAAGGAAGGCGAAAAACCGGTTGTAGATCTTCTTATAATAAACAAAATCTCCGCCAGTATCTGCCAATAGACCAGCTACTTCAGCATTACTTAAGGCTCCGAATAAAGTAATTAGACCGCCTACTATCCAGGCAATCAGGACCCAGCCCGCTGAGTGCAGTTCTGCAGCCATCGGAGCAATTTTCTTATATACGCCTGAGCCGATAATATTGCCAACTACCACTACGATAACATATCCTAATCCAAGAGACCGTATTAATTTTCTGTTATTCTCCATTAGTTTAATTTAAAAAATGCGGGTAAATATAGTTTTTTATTATTTCCTATCGAAACTGATCAGAAACAACGATTAGGACACTTGTAATATTTCAATAAAATAAGGGGAACAATACTTTTGAGTCTTTATTTCCGCGGAAAAAATCTACCTTTGCCACTACTCTTAAAAAACGGAAATTATCAAATGAATATTGATTTAAAATCGAAAGAAATCCTAACCAACTTAAAATCAACCGATCCTGAATTTGTATTGGAAACAATCGAAAAAATCAGGGAGAGTGGAAACCGGATAATCATGGATGGTCTATTTGATTTGCTTCACGAAACCAATACATTGGAGATTAAGAGGAGTGTTTTGAATCTGCTTTCTGAACTGAAACATAAGGAAAGCGTATCGTTGCTGGTTGACGCTATCATAAATGATAAATATTTGAATGAGCGCAAGGATCTTGTCGCCTGCTGCTGGCAAAATGGTCTTAACTACAATGCCTATTTACCTGTTTTCATAGATTTAGTAATTAATGAACCATTTTTAACAGCCTTTGAAGCTTTTACAGTCATTGAAAACATGTATGGCATCATCGATGAAGAAGTAATTGAAAAGGAAATAAGTAAAGTTATTAATGCGCTGAAGAGTGCGAAAGGAGAAAAAGTATATTTGTTAAACGGACTCCTGACAATAATCCGCGAAATCCCGGAAGAATCAGAATTTTCAGCTTGATTATAGAATTCAAATGCAGCTCAGGTTATCATGATTAATCGCTTACTGATAAACAGACTCGCCTGTCTAAAGATTTCAGATTACAAGAGTATTTTGATTACTCTCATAGTTGTATGGAGTCTTTGTTTAAATGTAAGGGGTCAGGATCCTGAATTTTCACAATTTTATGCAAATCCGGTTTATTTAAACCCGGCTTTTACCGGTACAAGCGCATTGCCAAGAGTGGTTGTTAATTACCGTAACCAATGGCCCAGACAAGGAAATACATTTACAACTTATAACCTCACTTTCGATAAATTTATTAATAGCACAACTGGCGGTATCGGTTTCAAAATGATGTATGACCGACAATTAAACGGTGTCATTAATAGCGTAAGTGCATCTTTTATTTATTCCGAACATTTCTATGTGAGTGACAGGATATTTTTCTCCATGGCTCTGGAAACAGGATTTCTGTATAAACAATTTAATGTTAACGGTTTAATTTTTCCGGGAATGATTGACCAGGGAACCGGGGAGATAAATGGAAGCTATCCTCTGCCTGTTGAGAATGGGGAGAAACTAGTGCCGGACTTTTCATTTGGAACAGTCGGTCAATATGATGACTATTATTTTGGATTCGCATTGCACCACCTGACCGAACCTGACCAGTCCATAGTTTCTAGTGACCATTCAGGTAAACTCCCACTCAAATTCACGGTTCATGCGGGTGCAAAATCTCACCAGTATGATTACGGCCTGTTCTCTAAAGAATTTACAGTATCCCCAAACGTAGTCTATCAACAACAGGGAGCCTTTAAACAATTCAATCTCGGACTTTACGTAAGTCAGAAATCGCTGACACTGGGGTTGTGGTACCGCAACAATATTTCTTACCGGCCAAATTCAATGACAGCAATGGTAGGATACCAGAACGACAGGTTTCAGCTGGGTTATAGTTTTGATTTTTCAATATCCAATGTTGCTGCTTATAGCTATGGTTCACATGAAATCTCGATGATTTTTTATCTCGGCCAATATCACAGACGGCTGTATAACACGAATATAGTCATTCCACAGATGTAACAAGGCAGTATTAAGGATTCTCAATAAACAAGTGTCACGGTACCGGTCTGCCGGTGTGTCCGACCTAAGAAATCACTGAAATTAAGTATCCAGACATATACCCCCGAAGGAGCAAATGTACCGTTTAACATCCGTCCATCCCACCCTTTTATTTCGTCTTTTGTCTCAAAAACCAAATCATTCCATCTGCTTAATATCACCAGATGATATCCCTTAGGAGCAATCCCTGGTGCACTTAATTTATACTCACGATCTATTACTTCGGGTGCATTGGGTGAAAAACCATTGGGCGGAAACAACTGATTGCTCGCAACGAGAATCTTTGTTGAAACAGTATCAGAACACATAAATTCATTAAAAACCTCCAATACAACAGTTTGAAGACCTGATGCTGAAAAATCATGCTCCGGGTCTTTTAGATCAGAACTCTTTCCGTCACCAAAGTTCCATAAAAAGGTATTTGCCCCGGTACTCGAATTAGAGAAGTGGACTGTTGGTTTATCGATGTAAACGATCTGATGATCTACTGTGAAGGAAGCCGATGGGAACTGATGCGACATTACTAGCTCCTTCCGCAGCAAAGTGTCTGAACAGCCTGTCAGTGAAGACAATGCATTAAGAATAATATCGTACTTCTGATCAGGTACCGTATACATATGATTTACTCTGCTCCCTGTTCCACTGGTCCCGTCACCAAAATCCCAGTTATATGTCAATTGGTCAACAGGATCATTGGCAGATGCACTAAATTGCGCCTTAAAAGGAGGACAACCTTTATTGGAGGAAGACTCAATTGAAAAATCAGGTTTACGTTTAACTTTAACTGAAGATTCCTGGCTAACACAACCAAATTTTGATATTACCTTTAACCCAATACTGGATTGTGGCTTATTCATCAGATTAAAGATCAACGGTCCCTGAGTTTCCAGAGGATTTTTAATGATTTCTGCAGGATCCAGTTTTGAGAGATCCCATATATACCTGTCATAAGGAGTTCCATCGCCAAGATATGAAATTTCGTGATTTCCCTTGTCCAAACATCCTGAAGGAAGCGGAGTGAATCCCGCTGATGGAACAGGCATAACATGGATTGTACTGTCCATTCCTGCTTCATTAATACATCCGTTATTCATTGTCAATTTAACTTTAACCGGATATTTACCGGAATGCAAATAGGTGTGTGAAGGATTCCATTGGGATCCGTTCAGAACACTGCCATCACCAAAATCCCAGACATACGAAGTAGCCTGAGTATTAGATGCCACAAACTTAACTGTAAGGGGCTCACATCCAATGCTGTCAACAACAGACAACTTCAATCCGGGAATAACCTTAATCCCGGTCAGGGTTTTGTTATTAGAACAGCCCTGTTGCTTAACAATTAATTTAATATCCTTCACTGTCATACTATTTCCTATCGGGGCTTTAAAAGTATCCAGACCAATACCCCGGCTGATTGTATCACCACCATAGATCCATGTGAAATCTGAAATATTAATCTTCGCATTTCCCGAATATTTCACTATCGGATCAAATTGATAACATTGCGTTGAATCGACAGTAAAGCCTACATCAGGAACATCCCGAAACGAAATATTTACAATAGAATCAGCTGTACAATAATACTGGTCAGTAACCTTAATGTCAAACTTATAAGATCCAAATTCAAGGACTGATACATCCGGAGAATTAAAAATAAACTTGTCCCTGAGCCGTTGAAAAGAAAATGAACCTTTATCGGCTGAAACTGTAAGAATATCAGATTTTTTACCGCAAATCAACGTATCGATTGCAGTAAGGTTCATCTTCGGATTATTTGTAAAATTTACTTTTATTGTATCCCCGGCCTTGCAACCATAGCTGTCAACTACGTTTACAGAGTAGGTTCCAGGGGTTTTAACATTTATTTTTTGTACGATCTGCTTATTTGACCATAAATAACTCGAAAAATTTTTGCCAGCGTCAAGAACAAGGTTTTTAGGATTACAGATTGTGGTATCATTTCCGAGGTTAACGATTGGCTTATCTATTTTGAATTCGACGCTGTCCGTTAATTTGCAATCCCCCTGTGAAGCCAGTACCTTATACCAACCGCTTTTAGATACCTGGATTGTCGAAGTAGTATCCCCGGTACTCCAAAGGTATGAATCAAATGTATTACCCGCATTCAAAGTGACCGGGGGTGAACCAAAACATTGAAAAATGGATTTCCCTCCATTTGGGTTTACAATTCCGCCAACATCAAGTACGATATCCAGGTTGTATCCCACGCCATAACCATAACCCTCGAAACCTCCAAAACCATACACGTAGGCAATAAAACCCTTTGTTGGGTCTGTTGATGCAATATAATGGCTGCCTTTTGTCAGACTATCCTGGGCATATGAATACCCGCTTCCCTTTAC
>CAINLJ010000223.1 GCA_903850335.1 uncultured Bacteroidia bacterium
ACTCATATTTTTCGCCAGAAAGACGGAGAATTTATCAGATTACTAAATAATATCAGGGATAATAAAGCAGATCTGCAAACCCTGAATGAACTGAACCAGAGATATATTCCTGGTTTTACAGATAAAAATGGGGAAGGATATATTTCGCTCACTACCCATAATTATCAGGCACATAATCTGAATGAATCGATGCTGGCAAAATTGTCATCTAAATTATGGAAATTTACAGCTACCATAGAAGGTGAATTTCCTGAATATTCTTATCCTGCAGATTATGAGTTAAATATTAAAAAGGGCGCTCAGGTCATGTTTGTCAAAAACGATATATCTCATGATAAGCTATACTATAATGGAAAGATTGGTACGGTGGTTTCAATTGGGGATGAGGTGGTTGTTGTTCGCTGCCCCGACGATGACCACGATATTTCGGTTGGGGCTGTTGAATGGCAAAATACTAAATACACGATCGACGAAGAGACAAAAGAGATCAAAGAATCCATCCTGGGTACCTTTACTCAAATACCCCTGAAGCTTGCCTGGGCAATCACTATTCATAAGAGTCAGGGATTAACGTTTGAAAGGGCAATCATCGATTCACAGGCTGCGTTTGCGCATGGTCAGGTTTATGTCGCACTTAGCAGATGCAAGACACTGGAAGGAATGGTTTTAAGTTCTCCAATTTCTTCTCAGAGCCTTAAAAATGATTCCAAGATTTCTTCTTTTAATGAAGACATCCAGCTTAATCCACCGGGTAAAGACCTTCTTGAGGAATCGAAACTGACTTTCCAACAAACTCTGTTATTTGAACTTTTTGATTTTCAGCCCATACTAAGGCGCTCAGGTTATTGCAATAAGTTGAGCATCGAACATCAGGAAAGCATCCATTCTGTTCTGAGAGATAACCTTCGGCTGTTAAATGATGAGTTACATAAGAACCTTCTCGAGGTCTCAGAGAAGTTCAGAAACCAGATGATCAGCATATTGGAATCAAATAGAAATGCTGAGGAGAATAATCCATTACAGGAACGGGTACAAAAAGCCTGCGGTTATTTTTCTGCAAAACTTGAACTCATTTTAAATGAACGGTTAAAAAACAATGAAGTTGATATCGACAATAAAACAGTTAGGAAATCAGTAAACGACGCTGTTGCAAAGTTAAATGATGATGTCTTGTTAAAACTTGAATGTCTTAAAGGGTGTAAAGACGGATTTAGTGTGAAAAAATATATGGAAATCAGGGCTAAATCGGCTATTGGACCAGCTGACAAAAAACAAAAATTCAAGGCAGCCTCAGTTTCATTTGATGGGTCACTGCCAAATCAGGAGTTGTATAAAACACTAAAAAACTGGCGTAATGAAAAGGCTGCCGAACTGAATCTGGAAGGTTATCTTATCTTGCCACAGAAGACTCTTATTGAATTGATAACGCATTTACCTGTTTCACTTTCAGAGTTGAAAAGTATGAAGGGTATGGGATCTAAAAAAGTAGGTCAATTTGGAAAAGAGATCTTACATCATATTCATACATACCGGATCCGGCACAATATGGGTGTATCAGAAAATGCTTTTGAAGTTCCTTCGGAGGATACGAAATCACATAAAACAGATTCAAAAAGAGTTACTTTTGAACTCTTTCAGGAGGGTAAATCCATGGATAGCATTGCGGTTGAACGTGGCATGGCAAGGTCTACAATCGAAGGTCATATAGCTCATTACATCAGCATTGGCGCAATAAGTCCGGAAGGATTAGTCGCGGCTGACAAGATCTCAACAATCTCTGAATGGTTTTTACAAAATAAACCCGCATTATTGAGTACGGCAAAAGCCGGTCTAGGCGACAATGTCAGTTACATGGAATTAAGATTTGTACTCAGTTATCTTATTTTTACCAAACAAATATCACCCGAAAACCATACTTTTATCACCAATTAATTCTCAGTAATTTTAAAATTATGCGTCGTCTAAAACACAATCATCCGGTTAAATTAATCCTTGTTGTTGGATTAGTGTTCCTGCAACTATTCAGCAAGGGGTACACTACTGATAATCTGTCAGCTATAAGTATCATTCCTAAACCTGTTTCTGTTATTCCTGCAAATGGATCGTTCACACTAACCAATAAAACTGTAATCTTTGTTCAGGCTCAAAACAATGAAGCTAAATCTGTCGGGGAGTATTTTGCCTCAAAATTAAGACCATCAACTGGTTTTGAACTCGCAGTGAAGACTACAACCTCGAAACCGTCCTCCGGGAATATCTACCTTAGAATTAAATCAGGTGATACAAAGTTAGGTAGCGAGGGTTACGAACTGACTATAAAATCAAATCTGATTATACTTTCTGCTCAGGAACCTGCAGGTCTTTTCAATGGTGTTCAAACGATCAGACAGTTATTTCCTGCAAGGGTTGAAAGCTCTGAAGTACAGGCTGGCTTGTGGAAAATACCTGCCGGAGTGATTCGCGATACTCCTGAGTTCGGTTACCGTGGTGCCATGCTCGATGTTGCCCGTCATTTTTTTCAGGTTGAGGACGTCAAACGATATATTGATCTGATCGCAACCTATAAAATGAATATTCTTCATTTGCATCTTTCTGATGATCAGGGTTGGCGAATTGAAATTAAGAAATGGCCTAATCTCACTTCCATCGGAGGAAGCAAGCAGGTGGGTGGTGGAAACGGCGGATTCTTTACCCAGGATCAATACAGCGATATCGTGAAATATGCTGCCGATCGTTATATGACAATTATCCCTGAAATTGATATGCCAGGTCATATAAACGCAGCAATGGCTTCATATCCTGAATTGAACTGTAATAACAAGGCCACAGAACTGTACACAGGAACTGAGGTCGGTTTTAGTTCATTTTGCACCTCCAAAGAAATCACCTATGATTTTATTTCAGATGTTCTTGGCGAAATTTCGGCCATTACTCCTGGTCCTTATATCCATATTGGCGGTGATGAATCGCATGTAACTAAGCTTGAAGATTATATTCCTTTTGTTAACCGTGTTCAACAGATCGTTAGCAAGCTTGGGAAAAAGGTTATTGGATGGGACGAAATTGCACTTTCTACTCTAATCCCAAATTCAGCAGTACAATTCTGGGCAAAATCGGAGAATGCGGTAAAGGGGGTTGCCCAAAGTGCAAAAGTGATTATGTCTCCGGCTGCTAATGCTTACCTGGATATGAAATATGATTCAACTACAACGCTGGGATTATTCTGGGCTGGTTATGTCGAAGCTGACAAGGCATACAAATGGGATCCTTCGACACTTGTTCCTGGAATAGGAAAGGAAAATATTTTGGGTATTGAAGCCCCGGTATGGACAGAGACCCTAACAAATATGCACGATCTTGAGTATATGGTCTTCCCACGGATCCTGGGAATTGCTGATCTTGCATGGCGTTCTCCTTCTTCCGGAAATTGGGATGAATACAAAACGAGACTGGCTAAACAGGGTGACAGATTGAAATTTATGAAAGTTAATTACTATCCCTCCAAGCTTATTCCCTGGTAGCTAAAAACAAGTCGTAAATCATTAATCTTCTGGAAGTAAGGAAAGCTTATTTACGCCCGGAGATCTTCTTAGAGGCACTTTTGGGGATCATACCTCTGCCCGGATGAGTGCTGTAGTCTCATGGCACTCTCCGGGATTCAGAAGTATTGTATCATCAAATGAATTTACTGCTTCGACACAAACGAAATCCGTGTAGGCATTATCTGGCATATCACTCATCTTTAGACAATTATCCGACCATGGATTCCATACTGTGGTAACCTTGCTGCCGGATTTATCTGCATAGATCTTTCGTTTATTATTCGGATCATCTATGATACAGGTGGTTTGCGTATTATAATAGTGCCGGTCAACAATTCCATGAATTTCCAGATTAGAGGTAGTCTGAATGAATTTCCCCGGTTTATCATTTTCGTAATATTCTGCACCTTCGAGGCCTTCAATTTTGATATCGTCAATACCGGAAATTTTGAAATAAGAGTGAAGTGCACAGGAATATTCAAACTGCCTTTCTGATACATTGGTCACTTTAAGCGTTACTTTTAATGTTTGGCCAACTAAAATGATTATCTCGGCTGTAAAGTCATGAGGCCAGTAAGCTCTTGTATTCTCAGATGAATCCAATCTTAGGATGATTTTTGTTTCGCCAGAAGTTTGTTGAGTGGTCTCTGAGATTTCCCAAACCATCAGTCGGCCAAAACCATGCTGAGGCATTCCTTTTTGAGTCTTATCCGGGCCAAACCAAGGGAAGCAAACAGGTATGCCTCCACGTATTGCCTTTCCGCGACTGAAATTACTCAGGGGACTCATCCAAAGTATTTCTGAGTTATTTTTATTGCAGAAGCTCAAAATCTGAGCTCCATACAAGCAAATACTGGCATTTGCATGTGGGTTAGAAACAGTAATGAAAATAAAATCATTCTCCTGTTTATTGAAAGTTAGTATTCCGGGAATACTAAACCTTTCACTAATATGAAGAAAATCTGTGACTGCCATAGAAATAATATTAAAATCGGTTATAGATTGAATAATTTGATTTAATGCTTTGCTTTTAGACCGGCAGATTACCTGTGCCCCCGGTTATAGAGCAGGTATCCGAAACTAAACTGAAGATAAAATTTAGGATCGCTTCCGCTGTAATAATTAAGCAACAGAGATGCCGGTCCAAACCTCGAATGATACACGAAACCCCCACTTCCCAGATAGGCGTTTTTAGTAAAAAGCTTGATTCTATAATTTGGAATATTATCAATTCCATTCAGCAGTTCTTTGAATGGCTGAAAATAATATCCTTCAAATCGGAGATGTGTTGCAGATGTGATTGGAATTATTGCTTTCAGGCCCCCTGCTACAAAATTGTCAGATCTTAGGTACGGAAGGTATCTGATTGAACTGTTGACAGTGGGAGAGAAGCTCTCCGAGGCAAGAATTGTGGAGGTATAATTGTGAAATAACCCCTTGTTTGAAAAGTGCGATTCTCCTTCTACGCCAATAATCAACCATTTGGCAGTCTTAAAATAACGTTCGTAAGAAAGATTCAGTTGAAGGTAATCATGAACTTTATGATAGTTTACCTTCGAGATGTTGGTTGATCCCGGATCTTCCTTTTCTGTTCCGAAGATATAACTGGTTTCAAATTTAAACATCTTTCCTTCGGTTGGGTATTGCTTTTTGTTGAATGCTTTCGATTCCAGTCTGAGATGCACATTTCCTGCGGTAAAAGTAGTACGGTCCGGGGTGTCTGTCTTCGTAAAATCAGATTTTTGATAATAATCATCAGACTGATTTAAAAAGTCTATACCTGTTTCCCATTTGGAAGTAGTTTTGGATGGAAAACATAAATTAAGCTGAATATTATCGTCGTTCCGGATCACGTAATGAGATAAATTATTCTCAAAAAATAACTGTGTAGGTCCCGAAAAATAGTCTGTGCGGTTTTTAATAAAATAAAGTTCCAGTGAGAAAGGCTGTCTGGAAGTGAAGTTAAAACGGGAACCTGCCATAAATGACGTGTAGAATTTGCCAATATGCAAGTTCGACTGTATGGTTATCGGAAGGTTATTGAACAATCGATAGTCAACGCCTATATATCCCTGATTTACATCCGTAAGCGAGAAGTAGCCACCTACACCTACTGCAAGAGGCTTTTTCTGCTCTGCCTTAAGTTGCAGATCGAATAAGCCGGACTCCTTATTATAATCAGCAGTAGGCATTAGCGACTTAATTTTGTCGTCAGCTAAAATTTTAAAATATTCTTTTCTTAGTTCTTCCAGGTTGAAGACTTTTGAGTTGTGCCGTATCGATTGGATTATATAATGTCTTTGCGAGCCATCCACTCCTGATACCTGGATATTATTAAAATTCAATACAGGTTTTTTGGATGCGAATTCCCTTCGCCGTATTTTTAGTTTTTCAGGATTGGCGCGCCTTTTAATCCTGGCTTTAATAGCCTCCATCTGGGCCATCGCAGATTCATAACCTATCTTTTCAACTTCACTTAGTCGTTCAAATTCAAACAAGGCTATATGATCCAAAGATGATTTTATTGTGATTCCCAGACTATCTGGGATATAATAGTTGTTTTTACGAACCATCATATTTTCAATCTGAAGTTTAATATCGTCTTTTTTAGGCTTCTTGTCTTTTAAACCACCGACAGAACTTCCAATCATAAAGTCTGGCGAAAAATCATCATACATCACGTCGCAGGGAAAGTTGTTAACCAGTCCGCCATCGAAGAGTAAAACACTATCAATCTCAATTGGTTTAAAGTAAAACGGAAACGTCATGGAGGCGCGGATGGATGATCCAAGATCTCCGGACTTAAAAACAACAGGTTCACCATGATATATGTCGGTTGCAACGCATCTGAATGGTACAAAAAGTTTATTAAAATCATTCTCTGCTACAGCGTTTGCCGCTCCGAATAATTCCATAAAACCAAAGTCCATCTGTCCGGAGGGAACAAGATTTGTAGGTAATGCGAGTTGCATCTTATCTTCCTTTCGGGCAAAGTCAAGATCAATAAACGATGGGTTTTCATCGAGTTGTTTAAAGAAATAGACATACTTTGGCGGAATTTTACCTGTTGACCAATTTTTGAAATTTTCAGATTTTATCAGGGTTTCCATCTCGTCAGTTGAGTATCCTGCTGCATAAAGACCGCCAATGATTGCCCCCATCGAAGTCCCTGTAATGTAATCGATTGGAATATTGTTTTCTTCGAGTGCCTTAATAACTCCTATATGCGCAAGACCTCTCGCCCCGCCTCCGCTCAGAACAAGTCCGACTTTCTGAGCTACTCCAGGAATTGGGATCATATAAAAGCACAATAGTATCAGATAATAAATCTTCTTCATGACTTAAATCTTATTATTCAGGTCATTAGTTATATTCAATTTTGTGTTTTAACGACTGAAATCCCTCCCCCAAAATCTCACTTGCATCCATTATTGTAATAAAAGCTGAAGGGTCAATCTTATTAATGTGCTCTTCAAGTATTGCAACTTCCCTTCGGTTTACTACAGTGAAAATAATATGCTTTTCAGTATTCGTGTACATGCCGATCCCCTTGAGGTAGGTGCCGCCACGGGCCAGATCAATGATAATCTTGTCCCTGATATCTTCATGTTTGTCTGAAATAATAATCAGTGCCTTATTATAATTTGCTCCTTCAAGAATAAGGTCGACAGCCCTTCCGGTGATATAAATAACAATCATGCTATACAACGGGATTTGCCAGTCCTTAAATGCTGCGAGCGCGACGAGTACGATTACAGTGTCGACCCAAATAAGCATTTGGCCGATCGGGATGCGGGTATAGCGAGTAATCACCATTGCTATAATATCGCTTCCACCTGAAGTTGCCCTTGCCTTAAAAATCATCCCTAGACCGATACCCGTAAGAACACCTCCGAAAATGCAAGATAACAGCACATCATTTACAAGGGGAGCATCACCCACCTCACGTAACCAGGTAATCCCATCCATAAATACTGAGGATGAGGCGAAACCATAAATTGTCTTCGTCCCAAATCTGGGTCCCAGGAGTTTTATGCCAAAATAGGTCAATGGAATATTCACAATCAGGTTAAAGAGCCCGATGGGGAATCCTTCATTCCAGAACGCCATACCTTTGGTCAGAAAATGCACGATGATTCCCAAACCATAGATTCCTCCGGGGACAATTTTATGTGGAGTAATGAAAAAGACAAACCCGGTAGCCATTATAAAGGAGCCGGCGGTGATTAAACTGTAGTCAATAAACCAGCGTTTGGCCGAAATTTTTTCTGGGGTCAGGAAGGTCATAACAACTGATAATTTTTTCAAAAGTAGAAAAAAAAGGGCTCCCTTTTGAGGAACCCTTTGAAAGATTTTTAAAGTTAATGTTCTTAAAATCTCTTTTCCTTGATCCGGGCTTTTTTACCGGTCAATTCGCGAAGATAGAACAAACGTGCACGACGCACACGTCCCATACGGTTTACTTCAATGCCATCAATAAACGGCGAGAAGAAAGGGAAAATTCTTTCTACGCCAACATTTCCTGACATCTTACGAACTGTGAATGTCTTTGTTGTACCAGTACCTTTAATCTGAATTACAGTTCCCTTGTAGTTCTGAATTCTTTCCTTTGCACCCTCAACGATTTTGTAACGGACAGTAATAGTGTCACCTGCGTGAAAAGAAGGTAGTTCTTTTTGTTCTCCTAAAAACGCACTTTCTGCAATTTTAATCAGATCCATCATGATTGATTTTAACAATAATATTAACGAACGCAATATTCACAGTGTCCAATCGTTTGCTGTCAGAGATTGCGTACGGAACAGGGCGCAAAAGTAGATAAAATTTCTATTAATAAATAACTACAATTTAAGTTTTTTCCGAATTGTTTCCGGAATCGATGCCTTATTGACCAAAATTGCAGTTGTCTTATAACGTAAGTAAGGCTGAGAAGCATAAAAATATCCTTTCAGCTGATTATAAGAGCCCCATGAGTTTTTCACTTTGTAATATAGAGTGCCATTTTGATCCCTTGCAAGACCAATAAGGTGCATTGCATGGTCATCTGTTGTTTCAAGATTATCGAAGGCGGCCTGACGGATTTCCTGTGTTATTTTTCTCTCCCCTGACGGTTTATCGAATTTGTAATACGACGCTTCCTTGTCCTTCTCCGACAGACTGTCCCATTTGGCCAATTCAGAACCAGCCATGTTCTTTAAAGTCTTATCAGGAACTACAGCGATCCCTTTCTGGGTGGTAGCAAAACCTTTATCGCTTACATCAGCTGCCCAAAGAACTGAGAATCCGTTAGTAAGGGAATAATCAACAATTTCCTGCAACTCATCCAACGGAACATTATAAAACTGACTCCAGAGCCAGTTGTCAGAAACCTCTAATCCAAATGTTTGATAATAAGGATGATGGGTAAAGGATGTAATCTGGACATAATCACTTGTGTTTATACCGCAATAATCCGATGCAAATGTTTTTGGAGTATATGTCTTCCCCTGATATTCAAATTTTTCTGGTAATTCGCCGAGGTATGAATCAATTGTCTTATTAACAGCACTATTCCAAACAGTCGAAACTTTTTTGTTCTTTTCAGCAACAACAGCTTCTACCATCTTAAGAAGAACCTCATCCATTTCGCCATGATTGTGTTTCTCCTCGTTATATTTAATTCCATGATAAGCACTCTCCGGCACCAGACCATAGTTTTCAGCAATATACAAATCATCATAAAGCTCTCCACCGGGTCCGAAATTGATCTTTCCCTGCATCCTGACATACTTTTCAGCCTTATCACGGTAACAGTGGTTCACCTCGAACATCTCGGATAGATCTACCTCAGGCTTACCTAAACGAAGCATCTCCGATTCGAAAAAAGACATCCCGGCAAAAGACCAGCATGTGCCTGTTTGACTTTGATTTTTTACTGCTGTGTGAGGAATTTCTTTAATAAGCTCAAATTTGTAGCCTTCATCATTTTTGTTTCCACCATACAAAATTGTAACGCTCAGCCCTGCAATAAGCATAAGGATGAGCCCTTTTCCAATCATTCTCATACCGATTTAAATCATTTTTTAAACCTTCGAAATTAATAAAAGAGATTGAGGTCAGGAATTATTTAAAAGTTAGAATAATTATAAACTATTTATCAGTATTGTTTGAGGTCTTGTAATGCAGACCAATGATACAGATTCTCAACAGGCGTATCTGTGCCCTTGTATATTATTCTTTCTGAAGTGATTACTGATTTCACTGTTGGAAAAAAACCAATCGATCCAGTCGATACGTAATTTAACGCAGCGGTAAGACACTGATCTGAAGCATCGCCCCAATCTTGTGCAACGTTGTCATTTATAGCGAAATCAACGGGTATGCCTTCGAAATAATCAGTGTATCCCTGAGAATTTACGTTTCTGAAACTTATCGGTGCCACGGCAATATTCAACTTTGTATCACTGGCAATATTCATGCCTACGGGTTTGCCCTGAGTTACCGATCCAATGAGTTTCATGTTCATATATGGCTTTAAACCCGAAATAACAAGCTCACTCGCAGAGGCAGTCGAAGAGGTGGTAATAATAGTTAGTTTATTGAGCTGAACACTGTTACCTTTAATTTTAATATTGCTCGAAAACCCAAGATTAGTATGTTTGTTATTGTAAATTAGCGTATTGTATAATTTATCCTTGAAAGGCTTGCCTGCGATTAAGGCTACAAGTGAATCCGCACAGTCAAGAGTTCCACCACCATTATACCTCATGTCCAGAATTAAATCAGTTATTCCTGATGCAGAAAAGGTGTCAAACACTGTATTTAGCTCTTTTACCGAACTACCCAGAAACTCATTGAATACAAAGTAACCGATCTTTTTACTACCAACCATATAAACAGTAGAATATAGCACGGAATTAATACCTATTGTTCCTCTGGACATTTGCACTGTAGTCTCAGAACCATCATTTTTAATGAGTGTAAATGAGTTGCTGGAATTTAAAAGAGTTGTATTTATCTCACTTACAGCCATTGAGGAAATTAACTTACCATTTAAAGATTTTAGTTGCCATCCTCTTCTGACCCCGGCTTTTCCCATCGCACTATTGCTATAAACGTACAATATTCGTAATTTGCTTTGAGCGTCAAATCCTAACCCTACGCCCCATCCTGTTGTTACACCATTTTGCAATAAATTGACCATATCCGTATACGACATTGTGAAACTCCATTTGTCTTTGGCATTCTTCACTTTACTCACATAATCCGCAGGCGTTTTAACAGTTGTCAGGTCAATTGCTGGAATCGTTTCATACCAAAGGTACAAATCATTAAAGGTATCTGCCGTAAATTTCACGACAGGATCGACAGATTCAACAGGACCTGTTTGTATACCTTTTTTACAACTGACGGTCAAAATGATTAACAGGATGTAAACTAAATATTTGAATTTATACATGCTAAACTTGATATTTACTGGCAAAAAGAATTTTTAAATTTACCGGAGTACAGCTACAACTATCGTGCAATTTTTCAATTATCAATCCTTCCTTCACTAATCTTTTTTTGGATAGGCACTCCTGACGTGATAGATATTGATCAATTTCTCCAGAAATATCTGCTTTAGGAGGGTAATATCTTTAAAGGTTAACGGAGCATCATCGAGCTGACCGGCTTTTATTTTTTGCTGAAATATAGATTCAATTAGGTTCGAGAGTTTTAAATTGTCTTTTTTGTCAAGGCTGCGCGAGGCTGCTTCTATACTGTCAGCCAGCATAACAACAGCTGTTTCACGAGTTGAAGGAATAGGTCCCGGATAAGAAAAGAGCGATTCATCAATCTTAAGATCAGGTTCCTTATTTAATTGAATATAAAAATAGCTTGTAAAAGTAGTGCCATGATGAGTTCGGATAAAGTCAATAATTTGTTCTGGAATCTGATGTTTTCTGGCCAGTTCGACACCGTTTGGCACATGCTCCATAATTATTTTTGCACTCTCCTCAATGGTATGCTGGTCATGTGGATTTATACCAAGTGTTTGATTTTCTATGAAATATAATGGATTTAATAATTTTCCAACATCATGATAAAGTGCTCCAGCCCTTACAAGCAATGGATTACCACCTAGTCTTGATACTGCCTCTTCTGCGAGGTTTGCGACCTGTAGCGAATGTTGAAATGTTCCTGGCGCCTCTTCTGCAAGCCTTCGCAAAAGCTTTTGATTCGAATAGGAGAGTTCGATAAGTGTTACATCGGATACAAATCCAAATGATTTTTCAATTACAAAAACCACCAGATAAGTAATTAATGTCAACGCGGCATTAATCAGAAACCATTTCATTACCTCCCAATTTATGGCCGATAGGTTGGCTTCCTGAATAAGGGAAATTCCAATGTATGTAAAGGCGTAAACGAAAAAGATAATAAGTGATGTCAGAATTAGCTGATCCCGTCGCTGCAGATTGTTTTGGCTGATTACTGCAATACTCCCCGCAGGAATCGTCAGTAAGACAAATTCGTATCCGTTAGGAACCATAAACCCAACTATAATCGCGGTAATCGTATTTACAAAAATCGCAAGCCTCGCATCCAAAAACGTTCTGATTATTAAGGCCAGTGCGGTAAATGGAACAATATAAATCGGGATCGTGCCTGATGTAACGATAAGCCTGCAGAATAAGATCATCAGCATCATCATAAACAACGTAAAAGTTATATCCCGTTTGGAACGTAATAACTTTCGGCGGATATTATAAATAAACAGGAAAAGTGTCAAAAGCAACATGCTGACAAATACGGCTTTCCCAATAACAATCAGATAGTATTTAGTCAGGTCTCCCCGGCTTTTTTCAACTGCAGATTTAAGTGATTCGAGAATTAAAAAAGTCCTGGGAGAAACTACATCACCTTGTGAAACAATTCTTTCGCCTTCCTGAATGACCCCATTAGTCGTTGAAAGATTCTCGAGGATTTTTTGCTTTTCCACCTCTGTTTTATCCTGATCGTAAATGAGATTAATCGCCAGGTAATCCTCAGGATTAAATTTTCCGATAATTAGTTTTAAGTCAGGATCGCTGTTTTTAAGTTGTTCCAGTGCAGTAAATGCCTCACCATAAGCTGTTTTTAATGAATATAATTGTCCGGCTGAAGTTTTTTCCGCCCTGTTATCTCTCACAATAAACAATTCTCCCTTTACTGATGACACGGGTGTTCCTGATGCAATTTGTTCGAGAATTCCAGTTTGGTAAATCTTCTCGAATATCTTGATTACTTTACTCTTAACAACACGTGAATAGAGAATTTCGGTGTTTTCTTTTAAGGTTATCTCATCAATTTTTGATGAAAGGGCAATGATTTCCTGTTTTCCTACCGAATCATGAAATTGAAAATAAGGTGTTAATGTTCTGATTAAGGAATCACGCTCATTGCTTACAGACTGATCTGATTTCATAATTGCAAAATCAAAAGGAGCGATCAGAGTGGCATGCATCCAGGGTCTCCCTTTTTGAAATTCGTATCGGAATCTTCCCTCCTGAGGCATGGCAAAATAAAGAACTAACCCTGTAAATATAAAGACAGAGGTCAGATATATCGTGTGCCAGTTCTCTGATTCAAACCATTTTTTCTTTTGCAACTTCATCCCTTTCTCGTTTCAAATTAAAAGTGACAACTAATTAATATGTATATTTGGGCGTATTCAAAAGTATATCTTTTAATTAAATTTTGTTCAGTATGGCAAAAAATAAAACAACATCTACATCCTCCAGTGTTGATGATTTCATCCATGCGATAAAAGATGAAACTAAAAAAAAGGACTGTTTTGATCTGATAGAACTAATAAAAAAGGAAATTGGCCTTGAACCCAAAATGTGGGGGGCAAGTATTGTAGGATTTGATAGTTATCATTACAGGTATGAAAGCGGCCATGAAGGTGATAGCCCACTTGTTGCTTTTTCTCCCAGAGCTGCTGCAATTACTTTGTACCTGTCAGGACACTTTGAAAAAAGAGACGAGTATTTGGAAAAACTGGGAAAACACAAAACAGATCGGGGTTGTATCTATATTAAAACTCTTGATCATATTAACATTGAGATACTTAAGCAGATGATAATTAATCATATTAAGCACATAAGAGAATTATATCCAGCAAATTTAGAATAACTAATAAATAAATGCCGGCTGCCGACGGAGCCTCATTAAAAATTCAATTGTAAAGTATTGATAACCAAAGTAGAATTATGAGATACGGAATATCAAACCTGAGTATTGTTCCGGTGCGGTCTGAACCTCGCGAAAAAAGTGAAATGTGCACTCAAATTCTTTTCGGAGAACATTATACAATCCTTGAAGAACAATCCAAATGGTGTCAGATAAAACTTGCATTTGATGGAAACGAAGGTTGGATAGACCGGATTATGGTTAATGAAGTTTCAGAAAATAGCTTCCTGCAACTCCGTGATATTCCTCGGATAGTGACAACTGATGTGTTTAATATCGTTCAGATGCATGGTGATTATTCGAATTTTCTAATCGTAGCCGGAAGTTCTTTACCTCACTTTGATTCTGCATCAAGAACCTTTCAAATAGGGGAAGTAATCTATCATATACAGGGAAACAGTACCTATCCATTGGCAAAAAATGTTCGTGAAGTAATAATCGAAAATGGGCTTAAATACTTCAATTCTCCGTATCTTTGGGGAGGAAGGTCTCCCTTTGGTATTGATTGTTCGGGTTTTTCTCAAATATTATATAAAATGGCTGGTCTCACTATTCCCCGAAATGCAAATCAGCAATCTCTGTTAGGTGATAATTTGAGTTTTGTTGAAGAAGCCTTACCGGGTGATCTGGCTTTTTTTGACAGTGACGACGGGGCAATTATTCATGTAGGTATTATTTGGGAAAAAAATAAGATTATCCATTCTTCCGGTAAAGTCAGAATTGATAATGTAGACCATTTTGGAATTTATAATATAGACACCAAAAGGTACACGCATCAGATGCGGCTGATGCGAAGGCTCATTAAAGACTAAATACTTCTTTTTTTACAAGCTAAACTTTTAAAATCATGGGACATCTCGAAATTGTAGGATATCTGGTTGCGATATTGATTGTCGTTTTTATTGTTTGGCAGAATTCAAATAAGGAGAGACAGGAAAAGAAGAGAAAAGAGGAGGAATTTAAATATTCCTATAAATATCCCCGCCTGGCAATGACTGTAGATGCTTTAGTCCTGGCAGGTAAGATTAATCCGAAAAAAGTACTTCTTATTCAGCGTAAATTCGATCCATTTATGGGTTTCTGGGCTTTACCAGGCGGTTTTGTAGGAATGGATGAAACGCTGAAGGCCGCATGCAGCAGAGAGCTTTTTGAAGAAACAGGTCTGAAGAACATTCCTCTAAAGCAGTTTTATACTTTTGATGCAATTGCGCGTGACCCTCGTCACAGAACTGTTACAACCGTATTTTATGGTGAGGTCGATGACGTACTAACTGTACATGGAGGAGATGACGCGTCGGAGGCTAAGTGGTTTGAAATTTCAGATCTTCCTGAAGTCGCCTTTGATCATGGCGACATCATTCGCAAATTCATGAGAGAAAAACTTTGAGACTTGTCTATCGGCAACATGCTTTTAGATAGCCTATTGCATCCGGGCCTTCATTAAAAAGCAGATCCAGGATACTTAAATTAGGTATAAACCCCCATTTTTCATTAAATACCTGAGTGTAAGGATTTACGACAAATCGGTTGTCTGTTGTTTGCTTATGTTGCTTGGGATGAATGGAATATCGAAAATCATCTGTTCCCGGAGGAACTTCGCCCAAAGGAACGTAATCTGAAGTGTAGGTAATGCCCACCGGAAAGTTTATTGTTTTTAGAACCGTATTTTGGATTTCCAGATTAAAATCCAGTAAATATTTCCACTTTTTCAGGTTATAAAAAGGTGCCAGATCGTCGGCGTAATACTCGAAATAGGGTGAATTGTTATAGGCTGAGATTATACCGCGCCAATGCATCTGTTGCCATGGAAAATCGTAGGAAAGCTGCTGGTCACGGACAGGTCCCTTTGCACGGGGGCCATTCAGGATAGGTAGTGTCAATTGTAAGGGACCGTTTGCAGCAATGACAATCGTACGGTTACGGTACGACTGTTTCAAATAACTCTCACAATACTCAATGAAAATTTTCCTGTAACTGACTAATTTAGTGTAATATTGTATTGGACCCAGATAGGCAGTACTTAATAAAACCGCGGTTTCAGCAGAATCCATTAGTAATCGAAGAATTTATTTCCCGGTTCACCCTCAACAGATGTTCCCAGCTCAGAATTCGGATCTTCATATTCCTGAACCCGGGTGTTTTCTGCTGAATTTCCTTCGTTTTCTTTAATTTTACTTTGAAGTCTTCTGATCCTGCTCTTCAATTTTTGCTTATCAATAAAAGAAAACACAGCAGTTACAGTTACTCCAATCAGGGCAGAAACTACGAGAATTGCGGCCAATGGAACATCCGAAAATTTCATCCATAGGATTTTAACAGGAACCGTAACTTGATTTTGCAAGGCAAAAATAACCATCGCCACACCGAATAAAATTCCCGTAAACAATCCGCGTTGCATCTTTTTGTTTGTTTAGTTTCTAATCTGAGACCTCTCTTTTTGCGGCTTAAGTTTTATTTTTCCTGTATCCGCTGTATTGATTTCTATTTTTTCGTCATCAGGAGCAAGATAATCATTCCTGAAATAGATATTATACGAAATTCCTGTTGGAACAATCAGTCTCATCGACTTTTCGGGCGGCAACACAATATCACGAATGTCAAAATAGGTGGAATCCTTCCACTGCCAGTCAGTTACCATGTTCACGAAAAGTGTATCCCTGCAGACATTTAATAACTTCAATTTCCGGTATGATCGTATTTCAGGATGAGTATTAATATCTATACCCGTCAATACTGAAGCTGCTATTGATCCGACAACCAAAAATCCGTCACCGATATTCACACCTGTCCGGCGATTGTGCATCTCTTTTTGCCTTTTAATGCTTTGCGGGTCTGTAATATATCCGGATACAGTACAGGACCAAAGCATTATAAGTACGACAAGAGCGGTAATTAATCCTGAAACTGCCTTCATAAACAAACCTTAACAGAAAAGCACTAAATCAAAAATGCCTTATTTTAAATATCCTATTTCACAGTCATAAAAAACCTTTCCCAACGAATCTTGGACAGGAAGCTTTTGTTCTTGTCTAAAGATAACCAAACAAAAGAAGCTTTTCCAACAACATGATCCTCAGGAACAAATCCCCAATATCTGGAGTCTGCTGAGTTATACCGGTTGTCACCCATCATCCAGTAATAATCCATTTTAAAGGTATAGGTAGTAGCAACTGCACCATTAATCAGGATGTCGTTTCCTTTTACCTGTAAATCATTTTCCTCATAAACATCTATGATTCTTTTGTAGAGAGGAAGATTTGCCAGCGTAAGCTTTATTGTTACCCCTTTTTTAGGAATCCATAGCGGACCAAAATTATCGAGGTTCCATGAAAATTTAGTGTCACTTGGGAATATCGCCGGATCATTGTTGTCAGCCGGCCAGGTAACGCGTTCTTTGGATTGTATGAATTTTAAACCATCAAGTTTTTGAGCCTGAGCAGTTGTCAGTGATAAAATATACCGTGAGTCGGAACCTTCAATTTCAGAACGCGAAATATCCAGTTTCTCCAGTGCATCCGAGTTAAAAGATGTCCCGTTAATCGTAACCAGATATTTATATTGAATTCCAGGGATCTCCTTCTGCGGTTTTCCATTCACATAAACCTGCCCCTTAACAATCTTAAGTGAATCACCCGGAATTGCAATACATCTTTTAATGTAATTCTCCCGTTTGTCCACAGGTCTGTAAATAATGTCTCCAAAGGTTCTTTTATCACCCCAAACCCTGTCGCGACCATAGGATCTTACCATTTCATAATAGCTTCTTTCCTGCAAATTTACTGCAACAGTATCTCCCTCAGGGAAATTAAATACGACTACATCATCATTTTTAACTTTACCCGTACCTGCAATTCTACGGTATGGGTAATGAATTAAGGTAGAAAATGACTGCATCGAGTTTGATAACGGCATTGTATGATGAACGAAAGGAAAGGAGATAGGCGTGTTTGGCATCTTTGGACCATAGGCCGTTTTGCTGACAAAAAGATAATCACCAACCATCATCGATTTTTCCATTGAAGAGGTTGGAATCGTGTATGCTTCTATGAAAAAAAGCCGAATAAAAGTTGCCGCAATAACTGCAAATATTATCGCATCAATCCATTCTACAACCTTTGTTTGTCTGCCATTTGGCGGATTTTTCTTTTTCCAGAATGCCCAGTGTACCCGTTTTGTAATATAAGTATCAAAGATTATAATGAGTCCAATCAGCCACCAGTAATTGCTAACCCAGATTACCCAAAGCAGGTATAAACCACCTGTAAGGCCTAACTTGAACCACTTACTTCCTAATAAATTATTCATTCGTATATTATTTTTTAAAAGTTTAAAAGATCTGACATTGAATAAATTCCTTTTTTACCGGCCGAATACTCTGCAGCAAGAACAGCTCCAATTGCGAATCCCTTCCGGTTATAAGCACTGTGAGTGATTTCTATAAAATCTACCTCAGAATCATATTTTATTGTATGGATGCCTGGAACCGTTCCTTCGCGTAAAGGATTAATATGTAATTCGTTATTCGATTCCGGGCTGCTGATTGTCCATTTTGTCTTTGCGTCGCTCAATGCGATTATATCATCCGCCAGGGTGATTGCTGTTCCACTTGGGGCATCCAGTTTTTGTGTATGATGAACTTCAGTCATTGTAACATCATAATCGGGAAAAGCTTTCATTGTTTTAGCCAGATACTTATTCAAAGCAAAGAAGATGTTTACTCCCAGACTAAAGTTTGAGGCGTAAAAGAAACATCCCTGATGGTTAGAACACGCATTCTCAACTTCCGGTTTATGAGCCAGCCAACCAGTAGTGCCGCTGACAACAGGTACCCCCCCTTCAAAACACTTAAGATAATTGTTAACCGCAGTCTCCGGACCTGTAAATTCGATGGCTACATCGGCCTCGGCAAGCTTCTCTATCGTAAGTTCATCCTGATTCTGGACGTCAATTTTAAGTACAATGGAGTGCCCTCTTCCCAGGGCAATTTGCTCTATCTCCTTTCCCATCTTCCCGTAACCGATCAATGCAATCTTCATAATTATACTCTGATGATATAAACCTTCTACATTTTGAAATGCAAAGATAAGATTATTGATTAAACCACCCATCTTTACGATGATACAAACCCTTCCTCCACGACATGTCTAATTATTGACACTAAACTGATGAATTCTGCAGGTGTAACCCGTACTTTTTGTATTTTTTGCTGATGAAATTCTTACTTTTAACGTATGCTTTCCTCCAGACAGATTATCCTCAAGCATTAGTAACCACGGGAGATGCAGTATTGAGCTCCATTTTGTGAATTGATCAATTGTTTTAAATTTATTACCATCGATGCTGTATTCAAGCATTCCGGCATCAGGTCCTGAGGTTATAAAAACGCCGATGGCATTACCCCTGAATTTAAGTTTAAATTCGGCTCCAGGTGCCGAGCCTTCGAGCACAGGAACATTCACAAACCCCTCACGAGTTGGAAACTTGTCACCCGGAATCCAGTTTTGCACTAAATTCCAACCCGATTTAATCCGGGCTTTTTCAATCGGTTCAAAATGCCCCTTACTATACGAATTGGGATCTAAAAGGTTGGATGGTAAGGTTTTCGAAACCATTGCTATGGATGGTAGCTTTTGCCATGAGGTCTCGAAAAAATGTTTTATAGTCCTGAAATAAAGCTCTTGTCCAAATGGTGATGGGTGTAAATCTTTAAAATCTTCACGCCATGTAAATTCTCCGTTCAGGATTCTGTCATTTACCTCCTTTGCAAGATTTATAGTTGAAACAGAGTAATATTCAGCGACTTTTTCATGCTGCTGTATGACTTCCGGAATAGCTCCCTTATTGTAATCGGCCATTTTATCCTGATCGGTAAAATAAAGTAAAACGACATCCGTTTTTGGATTGGATTCCAGGGCATGACGGATTATCCCTTCCATTCCTCTAACCTGAATTTCTGGTTTTATCCCGTTAGTTGCATCATTTACGGCAGCTTCTTCAAATAGAAGATCAATGTTTCCTTTCGACAGGACATCACGCTCAAGACGAAAAGCACCGGGTGTGGAACCTGTTGAGGGTATACCTGCACTTATAAATTCAAATCTGGTCGAGGGGAATTTTTCCCTGAGATAATCACAAACTTTATCCCTCCATCCTGGATTATAAGTTATGGAACCACCTAGAAACGCTACTCTGCCAAACTTTTCCTGTTCAAATTTTATCCTGCAATTATCCAGGTTTCCTCTGAAACTAATTGACATTTTTGAATCCAGTGGCAATGGGGGATCGCGTAGTTCAGGTACAGTATGTGACAATATGAAGTCAACGATAGGAGCAGGGTCTTTAAGACTGTGGGGATGGTGTCCGCCGCCCTCTTTAACTATGATTTTAATCTCACCTCCTGCATCCCGGTAGTTTTTAGCCAGAACATCTGTATTTTCTTCCATCGGAACAACCTCATCCTTAGCACCACAAACATGAATTACAGGTATATGTGCACTCGCAAGTTTAACTGCATTGTAAATGGGCATTCCTTTAAAACTGTCAATATTTTCCTCATTAACGTTGTATGCGATCAGATGTGCCTTCCAGTCTGCCGGCGACCCTTGTCCTTTTCCCTTTCCTCCCGGCCAGCTGCGCAAATCACAAACAGGAGCATCGGCATATATACACGCTACTTTTTCACAATTTTGTGATCCCCAATTGTAAATGTAGAGTCCACCGCGACTGAAACCTTCGAGAACGGCTTTTGAATTCAAATGATACTGATCAATCAGGTAATCATAAAAGTGATCCCATAATCTCACTGCATCCTGATTACCACAATATTCCGCACCATCAACATAAACAAGGTGGAACCCCTTTTTAAGTAAAGCGATTTCTGTCTGAGGTTCGTGTCCCCAGAAACGGGCACGCCAGATCCAATGTTTTGCCTGCTCTGCTTTATCAGGAAATACAATTTTAGCATCATGCCCCTCAAATTTAAAATCAAGACACTTAAAACCATAATAGTCAAGATCCTGAGCCTGAATCTTTAATGCCGGAAAAGAAATTAATATTAGAAGGCAAAATGATATTAATAATTTATTCATATCAGCACACTTATTTCAATTTTTATTTTGATGCTGTAATCCTATAATCTTTATGACAAATTTTGGATTTTTTATTTAAACAACTGATCGAGTCCAAACTTTTTTATAGTCTCCTGAATTGTTGAACCGGCTTTCTTTTTAAATTCCTTCTCAACAAGATCTTTAGCTTCAGTGAGGTCAACCTTTACGTCCGGTTTGTCAAAAGTTCCCTTTAAATTAATACCAATCGGGTATTTGGCGATATTCTCCGTCCCCGGAACAAACCCTATATATTGATTAACCTCTTCACTAAGGTCATTTTTATTTACTTTGAAGTCAATTCGATAGTCAATACTATTTGAAGCACTTTGTTTTCCGGATACTGTAACATCCTGACCGGCTACTTTTGTAGTAAACGGGGTTACACTCAACCCACCATCAACAATCTTGAAATTGGTCAGAAAATCATTGACCTTTACTCTGTTGAAAAGATCTTTTCTAAAATATTTTCCAATTTCTTTAAACATTTCAGCACCAACAAGTTCTATGTTTCTTGTAGTCAAAAGCCCTGAACCATTTAACGTTGAGAAGACAGGACTATTTCCTGCGCCCATTTTACCTGCAAGTGAAATATCTGTATTAAAAGCACCGGTGCTCTGGCCTGCGATTGGGAGAAAGTGGCGGATTGTACCTGACGACTGGTAAGCTGTGGGCAGATCAAAATCTTTAAGCCCCATTTTGAAATCAAAATCCGGAGTCACATCCTTGGGCGTAGAATAGGTGCCTGAGACCAGAACCTTTCCACTCAACATGCTCATGTTTAATCCATCGAGAATCATTTTACGTTCTCTTATAGTTACCTTTCCTGTAATTCCTGTTATAACAACCCTGTCATACAGAGCCTTAGTGACAGAGGACTGGATTGTCAGATTCAGATTATCAGGAACTTCGGCAGGTTTACCTATTGAAGTTGTATCCTTGGAATTAGAATTTGGAATTAATTGATTAAGATTTAAATAGTTAGAGTTTAGTGCAACATTCCCGGTTAAAACACCGTTTTTAAGAACATAGGCCCAGTAGTTTGTGATTGTTCCGTTTGCCGAAAAATCACTCTCACCCATACTCCCGGATAGATTTGACAAAGAGATTGCTTTTGGATTAAGTCCAATATTGGCAGATTTAATTTCCAGTTTTTGGGGAAGGCTTTTAGATGCAAACATGAAATTTTGTAAAACAACCTTTCCATCTGTTTTAAAATTCTCATATTTCCCTTTTTCAATAGAGGAGTATTGTCCGTTAAATTCTATTTCGGTGTCCATTATTCCACTTATATCAATAGAATCCATTGGAATGGCTTCTTTCAATGAACCAAAATTTATTCGCCCGTTCAGGTTTCCCTTTATCAGAGGATCGCTTACTGGTGTTGCGACGAATAGAGACGCATTTAAGGTATTACCTGAAACAGAAGCACTGAATTTACCAATATCCACTTTCGTGAGGTCCATTGTCCCCTGAGGTTTGCTTATATTTGCCGTAAGGTTTATATTGTCAATCTCTTTGGGTAGATCCTGATACTTTAGATGACCATTTTCAATTTTAAAATCCAATCCAAAACCGGGCATTGTAGTGGTAGAATAAGCTCCTTTTAGAAATCCTTCAAAAACGATATTTCCTTTTGCTTCGATTCCTTTCAGATTTTTTTGATACTGAAGTGGAGTGAATCCCAGTAGTTGATTTAATGATGAAGCAGGTGATTTAAAGCTAAGATCAAAATTTTTCTCCTTTTCACCCATGATAAAGCTACCTTGAATCCCGATAGGTAAGTTATTGATTAATAATTCATTTTGAAGGAAAGTAAATGACATCTTGTCAAAATCTGATTGAAGACCCCCTTTTATTCCAACCCGCAATTTTGAAATATAATGCGATCCATTGTATTCAAAGTTTATACTGTCTGCCATTCCTGTAATATCGAGTTTGCTGCTGCTCCCTCTTAATGCTCCGGAAAGATCAAAATTTCCATTTCGCAGTGACATTTTCATAGGAGCTGTATCATCCTGATAGGAGAATTCTGCATCCTTGATACTAATACGTGTAAGATTAATAACTGAACTATTTTTGTCGTTAGTTACATTTTTATCCGTTGAAGGTTTTGATATGTCCCAGTTGGCTTTACCACTTTTATTAACAATAAGGTTAATCTGTGGGTTTTCCAGCTTTAAAGAGGAAACAATCAGCCCGTCGTTACTCCATAAACTGGATAGATTTACAGAAGTTGAAAGCTGCCTTACTGATATCAGCAGGGTGTTATCGAAGTCACCTTTGCCAGTAACAGAAAGATCTTTTAAGGCAATATTTAACCTTGGAAAGCTGCTGAATAGCGATAGATCTACTTCAGTAAAATCAACTTTCGCATTAATTGCCTGGTTCGCAGACTCTTTGACCTTTTGCGATATTTTGCTTTTAAATAGTATTGGAATTGTGAACATCAAAA
Source organism: uncultured Bacteroidia bacterium (assembly GCA_903850335.1). Classification (GTDB taxonomy): domain Bacteria; phylum Bacteroidota; class Bacteroidia; order Bacteroidales; family Prolixibacteraceae; genus JAAFHB01. The sequence continues at coordinate 23,301 of CAINLJ010000223.1, forward strand.
TGATCACTGCACCCACTATTGTGCCTCCGATAATGAATCCTTTTTTCATAATATACTTACTTTTATTTCTTTAGAAGTTCCAGTCTGAGCATATTTAATGCAGTTTGCGAAGACCGTATAATGTTCCTTTCCCTGTTATTTGCAAATGAATATACCCCTGAGATGGTATGATCAGGACCGGCAATTGCAATCCACACAGTACCAACCGGCTTATCAGTTGTTCCACCATCCGGACCTGCAATTCCTGAAGTTGCAATCCCGTAATCTGTATTCATAATCCCCCGAACACCCTCTGCCATGGACTCAACTACCTCTTTACTAACCGCACCTCTGTCGGAAATGCAATTGGATTCAACGCCGAGTATATTGATTTTTACTTCGTTGGAATAGGCAATTATGCCACCTTTAAAATATTTTGAACTACCGGGATTCAAGGTTATGATATGGGCCAAATATCCCCCTGTACAACTCTCTGCCACGGCGAGTGTCATACCTCTGTCGCAAAGAATACTGCCAATATTCCCGGCCATAGTTTCATCGTCATAACCAAAGATATAGGAAGGAATGATCTCCTGAAGTTCCTGTATCTTCTGATCAAGAGATTTCAAAAGAAAATTTTTATTTTCGCCCCTGGCAGTAAGTCTTAGCCTAACACTTTGGGGACTTGGAAGATAAGCCAGGCTTATGCTGCCAGGTAAATTATCTTCCCAATATTCAATCTTTTCAGCAAGAGTTGATTCACCTAACCCATATGTTAAAATTGTTCGGTGTATGATTGTTGGCGTATTGAAGAGTTTCCGGAGCCTTGGAATTACTTCATGATCCATCAGATATTTCATCTCGAACGGTACACCAGGCATAAAAACAAAGATTGTTCCTTTGTGATTGAACCAGAGTCCCGGTGCCGTACCAAGTTTATTGTGCAGGATAGTTGCTGTTTCAGGAACTAGAGCCTGATCCCGGTTTAATGAATTTATAGGGATACCACGGGGGGAGAGTATTTGTCTGATGTGATCAAGGACAGTCAGATTTTCTATTAAGTGTGTTTCAAAAAATGAACAAACAGCTTTTTTGGTCCGGTCGTCTTTTGTAGGACCAAGTCCTCCTGTGACCAGTACAACAGCTACTTTACTTGCTGATTCATAAAGTGTTCCTGAAATATGTTCTGGCTGGTCAGAGATACTCGTGATCTGACGAATATTGATACCTTCATCATTCAATCTTTGAGCCATCCATGCTGAATTTGTATCCACGATCTGACCAATCAATATTTCGTCTCCTATTGTAATTATATCTGCGTCCATATATTAATGTTTCAAAAAAGGTTAGAACCTATATTAAGGCGTGTAAATTTAAGGATGTTTTCGAAGTTCAAAACCTTTCGCTCACTTAAAACCGCTTCAAATCTTTTACACAAGTCATCTTTTAAAGTTCTTTAACACCCAAACTATGATCAGGATAAAATTGTTTTGGAATTTTAACTGTTTGTAATTTTTTTATTTAAATTAGCCAAATGTCCTTATATGATTTATTCAGGGAATCATTTATTACCTGATCTGAAACTGAGGTAACAATTTGTGTGAGTAAACAATTAAACGAATAATTCCCGAAGTCTAAAGTGTTTCACTTTGATACCTGTGAATATTTCGTATGATATATTCGTTTATATATAAATAAAAAATTTTCATGGAAAAAATCCAACAAATGACAATCTTGGAAGATTCCGGATCAAAAGCAGCTCAGGATTTACTTATCCTGAATAATAAAAGATTACGTAGAGCAGCATTAGTTTCAAAATCAGGGAATTGGGAATATGATCTGAACACTGGCAAAATTTCGGCATCAGAGGGTGCGCGAAAATTGTATGGTATTGAAGGTGAAAACTGGGATTATAATCATATTAAACACATCCCTTTACCCGAATACAGGACAATGCTCGATGAGGGCCTTCAATCACTAATTAATGAGGGCAAACCATATGATTTTGAATTTAAAATAATTCAACAGGATACGGGTCAGATAATCGATATTCATTCGATTGCAGAATACGATAACAAAAATAATACGTTATTCGGAGTCATTCAGGATATCAGCGACCGCAAAAAGGTAGAAGAGGCCCTTCATAAAAGTGAAGAAAACTATCGTTTATTGATCAACAATCAAGGCGAAGGTGTAGGTACTGTTGATTTGAACGAATATTTTGTTTTTGCAAACCCCGCTGCCGATCAGATGTTTGGTGTACCCGAGGGGACACTGGTTAACCGTTGTCTTCTTGATTTTATTTCCCCCGAATATACTACTCGTATTAAGGAACAATCAGCTTTGAGAGCCCGCTATGAGAAAAGCAGTTACGAGATTGAAATTACAACTTTAACAGGGGAAAGACGCCATTTGCTTGTTACAGCAACTCCACAAACGGACAATCAGGGAAAGCTTACCGGTACCTTTGGTATTTTCAGGGATGTTACAGACCGAAAGAATTCAGAAAGGGAATTGGTTATCAGTGAACGAAAATACAGGGAACTTGCGAATTCCTTACCCGTTGGTGTTTTCGAAGCTGACCTGGAGGGAGTTATAACATTCGCAAACGAAACCCTTATAAACTGGTTGAATTATTCCGGTGAAGAGTTTATGACCGGACAGAATATGTTGCATTTTATTCTTGAGACTGAGCACCAAAAGGCTCAGGAACGATTTTCAGATCTTGTTTCAAGGGATCTTCAGACGGCTAGTGAATACAATGCAATACGAAAAGATGGTTCATATTTCCCGGTCCTCGTCTCTGTTTGTGTTATTAAGAAAAATGGTTTAACCGTTGGAATCAGGGGCACTTTAGCCGACATTACAGATCGCAGGCAGATTGAAGAAGCCTTAAGTGCCAGCGATAAATTGCTCAGCAATCTGGTTGAAAAAATGCCTGATGGCGTATATAAAAGCACATCTGAAGGAAAATTTGTTTCGGTGAATCCAGCAATGGTATCCATGCTGGGCTATTCGTCAAAGGAAGAACTATTGGCAATCGACATCAAAAAAGAACTCTATTTCGACCCTGACGAGCGGAATATGGTTGTCTCTACCAGCCATGTCGGAGGAACTGATGTTTTCAGACTCAGAAGAAAAGATAATTCTGAAATTTGGGTCGAGGATCATGGCTGGTATAATTTTGATGAAAAGGGAAATACGCTTTACCATGAAGGTATCATCAGAGATGTGACGCATAGGAAACGTGTTGAAGATAAACTTAGAATCCTGTCCAAAACAGTTGAACACAACCCTTCGTCAACAATAATTACAGATGCGCGGGGCAAAATAGAATTTGTGAATGATGCATTTACAACTCTTACCCAATACACTTTTGAGGAGGTTAGTAATAAATTACCACGGATATTTAACAGGGGCCATATCCCGGATGCCGATTTTGATCAAATGTGGGAAACTTTAAAGTCCGGTAAGATATGGAAGGGTGAATATCAGAACCGGCGCAAAGATAAGGCAATCTATTGGGAGGATGTTACCATTTCGTCACTGATGAACGTAAATGGGGATATCAGTAACTACATTCTGATTATGAATGATATTTCAGAAAATAAAAAGTTATTCGATGATATGATTCAGGCAAAAGAAAACGCAGAAGAGAGCAACCGCCTTAAGTCGGCTTTCCTGGCTATGATGAATCATGAATTAAGGACCCCACTTACTCATATACTAGGATTTAGCGAATTGATTATGTCTGGTGTAGCTACAGAGGATAATGTCAGCTTTGCCGCAAGTATTCAGTCCAGCGGCCAGAGTTTGCTTACCCTCATTGAGGGCGTATTTGACCTTGCCCTTATGGATCATGCCAAAATAAACCTTAATAATCAAACCTTCAGTATCATGGATCATTATATGGAGTGCAAGACTTCGTTTGACCATATATTGAGAACTGCTGCAAAACAATCCCAGATAAACCTTGTTTTTAAACCTGATATTCATTGGTTGTCAAGTTATATCAGTGCAGACAGGGCAAAGATTAACCAAATTCTTACCAATTTATTTAAGAATGCGGTGAAATTCACAAACTCAGGGTATATTGAATTCGGTTTTACAGTTGAAAGTGAATCCGAAATAAAATATTACATCAGGGATACAGGAATTGGTATCCCTGAAGATAAACAAGAAATAATTTTTGATTATTTTACACAGGTAGAAGATTCATATACAAGATCTTACGGAGGAATAGGTGTTGGCTTGGCAATCTCTAAAAAGATTACACAAATACTTCATGGTGAACTAATTGTCCAATCCAAGCCAGGCGAAGGAAGTACATTCTCCCTGATCTTGCCGGTTGAACTATCCTATATAAAGGAGTAATTATCGTAAATCGTATCCAAAGGGGTAAAATGCGAGCCGCATAAGTTTGAAATGCTGGATGCCAAAGGGTATTCCCAGGATCGTTGCACATAATAATATCCCGAAAAGAAGTTGAGTCAGCGCAATCCATAAACCGGCAAAAATAATCCAGATAACATTTAAAACGAATGAGATCACAGGGATCGATCCACCCGTTGGCACTACTTTCCGACCAAAAGGCATCAGGTGTGCCATACCAATCTTAATCGCCTGTAAACCCCATGGAATGCCAATTATTGTAAGGCACAGTAAAAAACCTCCTAAAAGATATTCCAGGCAGGTTAAGAGTCCTCCACAAATCAACCAGATCACGTTACCTATAAGTCGCATAGTTTTAGAATTGAGGTTTTTATATTCCTGGATGCAAGCTACAATAATTTAACCTGGTATCCAAATATGAAGGCCGGAACTATTTATAAAATAGCCCCGGCCTTCACTATAAACTCATGTTAGTGGATTTAATTTGTCTTTTTACCTTCAATCCAGCTGATAATCTTTTCTGAGTCAGGTTTTTCTTTAGGCGAGGCATAATCTACAACCTGACCTAGCTCATTAATCATAAATTTCTGAAAGTTCCACTTAACCTCAGCATCAACAACGCCATTCAATGATTTTGTTGTAAGCCATTTATATAATGGATCAATATCACTTCCCTTCACGGATATCTTTGCCATCATCGGAAACGTAACTCCATAATTACGCGTACAAAATTCTTTGATTTCAGAATTTGTCCCTGGTTCCTGCCACATAAAATTATTTGCCGGAAAGCCAATAATTACAAAATTCCGGTCTTTGTAGGTGTCATAGAGCTTTTGAAGCGTAGCATATTGCGGTGTAAAACCACACTTTGAAGCAGTATTTACGACAAGAACTTTTTTGCCCTTCAATGACGATAAATCAAAAGGTTCACCACCTAATGTTGTAGCTTTAAAATCATAAATTGTTTTTTGCTGAGCTATAGATGCAATAACAACCATCATCAGACAACTAAGAATTAATATTTTTTTCATTTTGACAGTTTTAAATATTTTAAATTGTTTTTCTAACGTATAATCATAACAAATACCTGCAATAAAAGTTGTCATTCTTCCAATCTTAAATATCGGATATGTTCATAGGTTCAATTTAAAATTGATATATTTGACTCCCAAAAATCGTCTGTTAAGTTTTATGGAAAACTATGTAGTTTCAGCACGCAAGTATCGTCCCGACACATTCAGTTCTGTCGTAGGCCAGCCTTCGATTACCTCAACCTTGAAAAATGCAATACGAAGTAATCACCTTGCGCATGCATATCTCTTTTGCGGACCAAGAGGCGTTGGAAAAACTACCTCTGCACGTATTTTTGCAAAAACCATCAACTGTCTAAACCTTGACTCCAATACTGAGCCTTGTAATATATGTGAATCATGTCTGTCCTTTGCCGAAAACCGATCCTACAATATTCATGAGTTGGATGCCGCATCAAATAATTCGGTTGACGATATCCGCTCACTTGTCGATAAGGTCAGGATTCCGCCACAAATTGGGAAATACAGTGTTTACATAATCGATGAGGTTCATATGTTGTCGCAGGCGGCATTTAACGCATTCCTCAAAACACTCGAGGAGCCTCCGGCACATGCAATTTTTATCCTTGCTACTACCGAAAAGCATAAAATTTTACCTACTATATTGTCGCGTTGCCAGATTTACGATTTTAACAGAATTTCAATTCCTGACATAGAGAAATATCTTTCTGAAGTAGCCAGGAAGGAAGATGTAAAAGCTGAAGCTGAAGCCCTGAACGTAATTGCTCAGAAGGCGGATGGTGCAATGCGGGATGCCTTGTCAATCTTCGATCAGGTTGTGAGTTTCTGTGGAGCGAATGTTACCTACAGAGATACAATTGCAAATCTCAATGTGCTCGATTATGATTACTACTTTAGATTGACAGATTGTTTTCACGCAGGTGATATTCCAGGTACCCTGATGATATTTAACGAGATACTTGACAAAGGATTTAATGCACACCATTTTATTATGGGACTTGGTCAGCACTTCAGAGACCTGCTGATTTGTAAAGATGTGGTCACTGTCCAGCTACTTGAGGTAGGTGGTGAAATTCGCGAAAAGTATAAAAAGCAAGCTGCTGCGTGTTCAATAAATTTCCTGATTGGGGCACTTCAGCTCGCCTCAGAATGTGATATACAATATAAATCATCATCAAATCAACGGTTTCTTGTTGAATTAGCCTTAGTCCGAATAGACCAGCTTGAAGAATTGTTTAAAAAAAAACAATTGACGACGCCATAGCATCTGTATCCCTATTGTCCTTCTTTTCGAATATCGGCCCAAATAAAAATATAAGTAATACAAATTCAAGTGTTTCGGTTAAAGTTGAATCTGCTTCTCTGCCAGTTGTTGAGGAACCTGTAATTGTCAGGCAATCAACAAAAAGGATTCCAGTCAGAGGTGCCATTTCAACACCATCTATTCTGGATGCATTAAAAGATGAGGAGGAATCCACAGCTTCTCCTTCTGTCAGTGAAGATGATCAAAGCAAATACATTAAAAAGGAGGCGAATAAATCTTTTTTACAAGCTCAGTTGCTGGAAGCGTGGAAGGATTTTGTAAGTACGATCGATGCCCCTCAACTTAAATCGGCCCTTGGTACCCGGGAACCTGAGTTGATCAATCAATGGCAAATTGAATATGTTCTGGATACAGAACTTCAGTACAACAGGCTTACGCTCGACCTGAAACCAAAATTACTTGGGTTTTTGCGTCGCCGCTTTGAGAATGAATCTATTGAAATTCTCTTCAAAGTATCCGATCAGACAATTAACAAATCAGAAGTTCCATACACTGACGAGGAAAGATGGAACTTGCTTGTGACCAGATATCCTTCACTTAGTGGTTTAAAATCAAAATTTGGTCTGGATTTTGAGCATTATTAATAAACAGTGATTACTTTTGCAAATTATTTGTGATACCTCTCAATTTTGGGAGACGATGATCGTGCAGTGTATAATTTCTAATATAAAATCTTTTCAATGCAAAAAATTAAAGTACTTAATCCCGTTGTGGAACTCGACGGGGATGAAATGACGCGAATTATCTGGAAAATGATCAGAGAACAACTAATCCTTCCTTTTCTGGATATTGATATCAAATATTATGATCTTGGAATTGAGTATCGCGACGCTACTGATGATCAGGTGACTGTTGACGCTGCCAATGCAATAAAAAAGTACAAGGTAGGTATTAAATGTGCCACAATAACACCGGATGAAGCACGCGTTGCAGAATTTGGGTTGAAGAAAATGTACAAATCGCCAAATGGAACGATCAGAAATATTCTGGACGGAACCATTTTCCGCGAACCGATCGTTGTTTCAAATGTTCCAAGATTAATCCCGCAATGGACTGCTCCAATTGTTATTGGACGTCATGCATTCGGTGACCAGTATCGTGCTACCGACATCGTAGTTGATCGTCCGGGAAGTCTGACGATGACATTCACCCCGGATGATGGTGCTGGTGCCGAGGTTCATAATGTCTATCATTTCGATGGTCCGGGCGTCGCACTTACTATGTATAACACAGAGGCTTCTATCCGGGGATTCGCGCATAGTTGCTTTAAAATGGCACTCTCAAAACAATGGCCTCTTTATCTTTCTACCAAGAATACGATCCTTAAAAAGTATGACGGATTCTTCAAGGATATTTTTGAAGAAATTTTCATTAACGAGTATAAAGATAAATTCAAGGAAGCAGGAATTATTTATGAACACCGTCTTATCGATGATATGGTTGCCTCTGCATTAAAATGGAATGGTAATTTTATCTGGGCATGTAAGAATTATGATGGTGACGTTCAATCTGATACTGTCGCTCAGGGTTTCGGTTCTTTAGGCTTAATGACCTCTGTACTCATAACTCCTGACGGCGAAGTGATGGAAGCTGAAGCTGCTCACGGAACTGTGACCCGTCACTACAGGGAACATCAAAAGGGACGCCCAACATCCACAAATCCAATCGCTTCGATTTATGCATGGACTCGCGGTCTCGCTTTCCGAGGGAAACTAGATAATAACCAGCCACTTATAGATTTTGCTCTTCAACTCGAGAGCGTATGTATCGACACAGTCGAATCGGGGAAAATGACCAAAGACCTTGCGCTTTCGATCTATGGGGAAAATCTCAAGCCGGAACATTATTTGACAACCGAACAGTTTATGGATGAGTTGTCTAAATTAATGAACATCAGAATGGGTAACTAATTCAATGATTGTGATTCCTTAAAACAGTTGAATCCTTGTACTAATTTAATTTTAAAAAACATCATCCTATGATCAAAAAAGCTGTTGAAGATGCACTGAATGAGCAAATTAACGCAGAATTTAAATCGGCATACCTCTACTTGTCCATGTCTGCCTATTTTCAAGGCACCGGACTTTCAGGTTGTGCAAACTGGATGAGGGTACAATATCAGGAGGAGCTGGCACATGCAACACGATTTTTTGATTATGTTCATGAGCGTGGAGGCAAAGTTTTATTGTCCCCAATAAACGAAGTTCAGGTTGAATTTTCAGGTATCGTCGATGTCTTTGAAAAAACACTTGAACATGAACAGGTTGTTACCGGAATGATCGATCGTCTTATGGATATTTCAATTCAGGAAAGTGATCATGCAACTAAGAGTTTTTTACAATGGTTTGTTGATGAACAGGTTGAAGAAGAGGCTAATGTAGGTCAGATTTTGAATAATCTATCCCTGATCAAAGGAGAAGGGCAGGGACTCTTAATGATGGATCGTGAAATGAAATCCAGAGTTTTTGTAAATCCATTTCCAGCCAAAATCTAAGATATACAATTGATTCAATACAATTTTTAAAGAGCAGGTTCCTTCCGGGAGCCTGCTCTTAATTTTTATGAAAGGCCTGATGACATTTAAACAATTCATTTCGGTACTTTCAACTTTTGAGTTACCTTTGTAGCTGAATGATTTTTTAGATATTAATTTATATAAGATAAGATAATGTCATTTCTTAACAAAGTTCTATCAAGTTTTTTTGGAAATAAATCTCAAAAAGATATTAAAGAGTTAACACCTGTCTTACTGCGTGTTAAACAGGAATACCTTAGGTTTCCAGGCCTTACAAATGATCAGTTACGCCAGGAATCCACTCTGCTCAGAAATAAAATATTTGAATATGTAAAGGCAGAGGAAGAAGAAATCGCTTCACTCAAAGAACAGGCCGAAAGTGGTGAAGTACCACTCGAAGAAGGTGAAAAACTTTATGACAGAGTTGATAAACTGGAAGAGATAATCCTCAAAAAGATCGAGGAAGTATTAAATGAGGTTCTTCCGACCGCCTTTGCAATTGTGAAAGATACGGCTCGAAGATTCATGGAAAACGAGACTATTGTGGTTACTGCTACTGATTTCGACCGTGAACTCGCGATTACAAAGGATTTTGTTTCTATCGATGGGGATAAGGCAATTTATAAAAATGAATGGATTGCCGGTGGATCAGTCCAGAAATGGAATATGTTGCATTATGATGTTCAGCTGATTGGAGGTATAGTTTTACATAGCGGTAAAATTTCGGAAATGGGTACCGGTGAGGGGAAAACTCTTGTAGCAACACTCCCTGTGTTTCTGAATGCCCTTGCCGGAAGAGGAGTTCATGTGGTTACCGTAAACGATTATCTTGCAAAGCGTGACTCCGAATGGATGGGCCCGATTTATCAATTTCATGGTATCTCTGTTGACTGTATCGATAAACACCAACCCAATTCAACAGAACGCCGTAAGGCTTATGAAGCCGACATAACCTTCGGTACAAACAATGAATTTGGTTTCGATTATCTGCGTGATAACATGGCAGTTAGTCCTTCAGATCTGGTTCAACGTAAGCATCATTACGGCATTGTGGATGAGGTTGACTCTGTATTAATCGATGATGCACGTACGCCACTTATCATTTCAGGTCCCGTTCCAAAAGGGGAAAATCAGTTGTTCGATGAGCTTAAAGCTCCGGTTGAAAGACTTGTAAAGGCGCAACGCGACCTCGTAGGACAGTATTTAGTGGAAGCAAAAAAGAAAATAGGTTCATCCAACAATAAAGAGTCAGAAGAAGGGGCCCTTGCACTCTTCCGCGCCTACAAAGGGCTTCCAAAACATAAACCGCTGATCCGGTTTTTGAGTGAGGAGGGAAACAAGGCAAAGATGTTAAAGATCGAAAACTACTACATGCAGGATAATAACAAAAATATGTATGTAGCAACCGATCCGCTTTATTTTGTGATCGAAGAGAAACTGAACTCAATTGAATTAACCGACAACGGGATCGAAATCCTTTCAAAAGATAACGAGGATAATGGATTCTTCGTGTTGCCCGATGTCGGAGCAGAAATCGCGGATATTCAAAATAATAAAAATCTTTCCGAAATAGAAAGCCTTGAACTGAAAGATACGCTGTTACAGAATTTTGCTGTTAAATCGGAACGTGTACACACAGTAAATCAACTGTTAAAAGCTTATACAATGTTCGAAAAGGATGTCGAATATGTCCTGATTGAAGGTAAGGTTAAGATTGTTGATGAACAGACAGGACGTATCATGGAAGGACGCCGGTACTCCGATGGCCTCCATCAGGCAATTGAAGCGAAAGAACGTGTTAAGATCGAAGATGCAACACAGACTTTTGCCACAATAACCCTCCAGAACTACTTCCGTATGTACCATAAACTAGCCGGTATGACAGGAACAGCTGAAACAGAAGCCGGTGAACTCTGGGACATCTATAAGCTGGAGGTTGTTGTAATTCCAACGAACCAACCTGTGATCCGAAAGGATTTTGAGGATCTGGTTTATAAAACGAAAAAGGAAAAATACAACGCGATTATCGATGAAATAGTCAAGCTTAATAAAAAAGGTCAGCCAATGCTTGTTGGAACGACCTCGGTGGAGATCTCCGAATTATTGAGCCGAATGCTTCAAATGCGTGGGATCAAACATCAGGTACTTAATGCTAAACTTCATCAGCGTGAGGCGGATATTGTTGCAGAGGCTGGTAAACTCGGGATGGTCACCATTGCTACCAACATGGCTGGTCGTGGAACCGATATAAAACTGACTCCTGAGACCCGCGAATTAGGTGGTCTTGCAATAATTGGTACCGAAAGACACGAATCACGACGGGTTGACCGCCAGTTACGAGGTCGTTCAGGAAGACAGGGAGATCCGGGTTCTTCTCAATTCTTCGTATCTCTCGAGGATGATCTTATGCGCCTGTTTTCATCGGATCGTATCGTCAGGATCATGGATAAGCTTGGACTCAAGGACGGTGAGGTCATACAGCACTCCATGATTACAAATGCAATCGAGAGAGCTCAGAAAAAGGTGGAGGAGAATAACTTTGGAATCCGGAAACGTCTTCTTGAATATGACGATGTGATGAACTCTCAACGTGAAGTCATCTACAAAAAAAGGCGGCATGCACTCTTTGGTGAACGTATCGATGTCGATATCCTGAATATGATTTACGACATGAGTGACACGTTAACAGCTGAACATCACCCAAATGGCAGAGAAGGATTCGACGATTTTACACTCGACCTAATTCGTTCCTTGTCACTTGAATCACCTGTTAGTGAAAAAGAATTTGTTAGTATAAAGCCAGATGAGATAAGCGATAAAGTTTATCATGCAGCAATTGCTAATTTCACACGCAGATCACAGGCAATCTCAAAGCAGGCAATGCCGGTGATCAAGAATGTATATGAGACGAAATCACATATTTATAACAACATAGTAGTTCCGATTACAGACGGTTTAAGGTTATTCAACATAGTAACAAATCTTGAAAAAGCCTATAAGACCCATGGTCTCGATCTGGTTAAATCTTACGAAAAACAGGTGATTCTCGCTACAATAGATGAACATTGGAAGGAGAATCTCCGTGAACTTGACGAATTGCGTACCTCAGTTCAAAATGCCTCCTACGAGCAGAAGGATCCATTGTTGATTTACAAGCTTGAGTCATTCAATCTGTTTAAGTCGATGATGGAACGCGTGAACAAAGGTGTTGTTTCTACATTAATGAAAGGGCAGATTCCTATTAGTGAGGCTGACGAGGTCAAAGAGGCACCTGTCGTTCGTCATCATGCCGATCGTTCAAAGTATCGCGAAGAGAAGAGTGATGCTTCTGAATCCTCCTCCGGCAAGCAACCTGAGGAAAAACACGTTCAGCAGGTCAGGGTCACACCAAAGGTTGGAAGAAATGAACCTTGTCCCTGTGGAAGCGGAAAGAAATTCAAAAACTGTCACGGTCACGGAATGGAGTAAAAGTTAACAATTAAGCATTCAAATCTAAAAAATTATGAGTACACTTTTGGCAATACACTGGAATGTAAGCCCTGAATTGTTCAGTCTTGGTCCGATTTCAGTACGCTGGTACGGATTGATGTTTGCTTTAGGCTTTCTTTTTGGATTTTCAATCATGACACGGATGTTCAAGTTTGAAGGATCTGATCCTGTCTTGGTTGAGAAACTTTTTGTATATGTGATAATAGCTACTATTGTGGGAGCCAGACTAGGACATGTACTTTTTTATGGCTGGGATTACTATTCGAAACACCTGATCGAGATATTTCTTCCTATTGCCCAGGTTGACGGTAGTTGGAAATTTGTCGGATTTCAAGGGCTCGCAAGTCATGGGGGAGCGTTGGGAATCTTATTGGCTGTCTGGCTCTATTCTAAAAGAGTATCCAAAAGACCCATATTGTGGACTCTTGACCGGCTGGTTGTTCCTGTAGCCCTGGTGGGTGCGATGATCAGAACCGGGAATATGATGAACTCTGAAATTTATGGAGTTGCTACAAATTTACCATGGGGATTTATTTTTGAACGTAACCACGAAACAATTCCCAAACATCCCACAGGGTTTTATGAAGCTATTTGCTACCTTATTTCCTTTGGTTTGCTATTGTTCTTTTATTTTAAAAAGAAAGATCTCAAGGACCGGGCCGGATTTCTTACTGGAGTATTCTTTATTGGTATCTTCCTGACCCGCTTCCTAATTGAGTTTATAAAGGAAAATCAGGAGAGTTTTGAAGCTGGAATGACACTTAATATGGGTCAGATTCTGAGCATTCCATTTATTATTGCCGGAATATGGCTGATATATCATTCACTCCAACACGACCCGGTAGTGTATAAAAGTTAGGTTTGAAAAGAAGAGTCTCCTGATTGGCGTTTAATTAAGGATTTTCCCAAAATTTCCAAACCAACTATGGTTACATAAAAATCAGTCAGTTGCTCAATTCTGTTGGTATGTCTTGCCAGCCTGAAAATCATATTTTCCTTATTTAATGGGATGAATATTTATACCCTCATTTCTTTCGCAATCGCTCCATACATGATTTCAATGGGATGTGATGCATTTCTCCCGGTTCCATCTTTAATCTGGTGCCTGCAGCTCGTTCCTGAAGTCGCAATGATTACCGAAGCGGCACTCTTTCTGACTTCCGGGAAAAGTATCATTTCGCCAATTTGCATCGAGAGTTCATAATGTTCCTTCTCGTACCCAAATGATCCAGCCATTCCACAACAACCGCTTTTAATCTCCTGTACTGAATAATTTTCTGGTAAGGTAAGCATTTGCCTGGTTGTCAGTGATGATGCAATAGCTTTTTGCTGACAATGTGTATGTAGCTTGATTTCTAGCTTTTCAGATGTAAACTGCTCAGATTTAATCTTTCCGGCTTCCATCTCACGAACAAAAAATTCGTCGAATAAGAGTGCGTTCTTACTTAATTTTATTGCAGCTTCCTTTAAGGATAAGTCTACTAATTCCGGATATTCATCACGGAAAGTTAGTATGGTCGATGGTTCAATGCCTATCAATGGAGTTTCAGTGCTTACAAGATCTTTAAGTAAAATCACATTTGTGGCAGCTATTTTTTTTGCTTCACGTACCAATCCTTTTGAGAGATATGTACGGCTGCTCTCCTTGTGCTTAGGAATGATTACCTGATACCCCAGCTGATTTAAAAGCAGAATTGCCTTTATTCCAATATGTGACTCCAGATAATTAGTAAACTCGTCGGCAAATAAATAAACACAACCGTTTATTCCTGGTTTAACTGGTGTATTGAGTGACCAGCTTCTAAGACTTTGAACAGAATAACCCGGGATTTTGCGTTTGGTATGAAACCCAATTATCCGGTTAAACCAATGCCTGTTTAAGAGCAGGTTGGTTACGGGTCTCATTGATATAGCGAGTTTACCTAATTTGGGCAAATAGGCTACCAATAATGACCTTATTGGCGTTCCATTTTCATCATAATATTGTTGCAGAAATTCAGCCTTTATCTTGGCCATGTCGACATTTGATGGACATTCTCCCTTGCAGCCCTTACATGATATGCACAGATCCAATACTTTATAAATTTCTTTCTGAATAAATGGTTTATCCTTTGTTGAATGGTGCATATATTCCCGCAGAATATTGGCACGTGCACGAGTCGTCATATCTTCGTCCCTTGTTGCCATGTAAGTAGGGCACATTGTTCCGCCAATTAGTTCAGATTTGCGACAGTCGCCCGATCCATTACACTGCTCAACAGCACGGAGATATCCATGAGTAGATGAGAAATCAATGGTAGTTGCAATGTCAGGATACCTGTTTGATAATTCGAAACGAAGGTTTTGAGTGATTGGTGGAACATCCGTTATCTTTCCCGGATTTAATACATTGCCTGGATCCCATGTTTTTTTAATCGCCTTAAAGAGTTGGTAGATCTCTTCTCCAAACATAAAAGGTATAAAAGCCCCTCTTAACCTTCCATCACCGTGTTCACCTGAAAGCGATCCCCTGTGTTTTTTTACGAGTGAGGCAACATCTTGTGCCAATGATGCATAGATTCTTTGATCCTCAGGATCTTTAAGATTGAGTAACGGTCTGAGATGAAGTTCTCCAGTGGCAATGTGCCCGTAAAAAACACAATTCATTCCGTATCCGGCAATTAATGTTTTAAACCCGGCGATATAATCGGGAAGTCTTTCGGGTGAAATTGCCGTGTCTTCGATAACCGTCGTACTACGTTTGTCGCCAGGAATATTGGATAGCAGGCCCAATCCTGCCGTGCGTAATTCCCATACCTTCTTTATCCTGTCGTCACCCAGGACTAATGGGAAGTGGTAACCGTAACCAGCTGCAGTAAGGTCACGAACGATTCCTGCGTGCAATGTTTCAATTTCTTCAGGTGTATCAGCTGCAAATTCAATCATTAATATTGCTTTGGGATCACCATTGATGAAAAAACGATTTTCCCTTTGTGAGAGACTCTCTTTTGTGCAGTCCATTATGATATCATCCATAAGTTCAATTGCCGTAGGATGATGTTTTAACACAATAATATTTGCGTAAAGCGCTTCTTCGAGGGATGAAAAATGTGCAGGAATCACACATTTTATTTTCGGCGGAAGCGGAATAAGGTTAAGCTTAATTGTTGTAGTAAAAGCAAGCGTCCCTTCTGAACCAGCCAGTAGTTTGGCGAAATTAAAGGGCTGACCATTAGCTGTAAAAGGATCAGTATCCATTAAAAAATCCACTGCATAACCCATATTGCGACGAACAACAGCAGGCTCGGGGTAGACCTCAGCAATCTTCTTTCGTACCTGTTCGACAGAGAGCACATTCTTAATCTGCCTGTAAATCCGTGTTTCTAGCTTGTCAGGGTCTGAATTGCATTTAACCTCAAATTCATCTTTTGAAAGGGGCCCAAAAATAACTTCAGAGCCGTCAGAAAGTAAGGCCTCAACTTCCAGTACATGTTCGCGAACACTTCCGTAAATCAGTGACCTTAGACCGCAGGAGTTGTTTCCAAGCATTCCTCCCAGGCGACATCTGTTGCTGGTTGATGTCTCAGGTCCGAATTGTAACCCGTACGGTTTAAGATAAATATTTAATTCAGAAAGGTTTACACCAGGTTCAACTCGTATCCATTTTTCGGATTTATTGAATTCAAGAATCCGGTCCATGTATTTCGAAATGTCAACAACAATGCCTCCTCCTACAACCTGTCCGGCAAGGGATGTCCCAGCTCCACGAGGAATTACAGAGGTACCGTTTTCTCTGGCAAAGGCCAGTATCTTCCTAATGTCCTCCTTGTTTCGTGGAATAAAAACTGCCTGAGGAAGTTCACGATACGAAGAAGCATCTGTTGAGTAAACGATTCTGTGGGTTTTATCTGTATAAAGATCACCATCGATAGTTGCTGATAATCTTTCATAAGGGAAGCTGTTTTTCATGAAATACACTTATATCGGACTAAAATACAATAAATTTTACAAAAAAATCCCTCATCGGTAGTACGATGAGGGATTTTGTCTCTAATCTGAATAATTCAGGAATACTCTTAACTTATTGATTATTAGAGTTTTTAAGTATTTGTGACTGAATATTTTATTGTGTCCAAGAACCTAAGGCACAAGGGTTTCACAAATTTTATAAATTATTCAGCCAATAGGCTCACCTAATAGTTTGCTGATTATTTAATTGTTTTAGCCTCTTCAACGATCACATCATAAGAATAACCTGCACCAAAATCTTTGTTCAATGCAACAACACCTTCAAAAGTAACAACATCACCAACTTTTACTTCTTCATTGGTGGTTATTGTAAGATCAAATGAACCATTGCTGTTGGTCCCATCCTGAATGTGTAACCAATTTTTACCCATTATCTGTGCATTATACTTCACAACCTCACCCTTTATCTTAACTGTTTTACCGGCATACGCATCCTTTTTTCCGAAAAGTTCGGCTATAGTAATACCATTGGCAGCACGTTGTACCTTGATTCCCTCTTTCGCTACCGCAGGTTGCTTTCCCTTAGGCGGATCAGATATCATAACCTTTTCAGCTGCAACAATAGGCATACTGCTGAATTTGGCAACAAAAAGAATAACCGGAAAAGTTCTCTTAAGCTCTTTGCTTGTGAAATTAGTCATCTCAATACTAGGCTCAAAATAATAGGTCTTGGCAACCTCAACTTCTTGTCTGGTTATCGCTATCCAGCTCTCTTTACTGTCTTCTGCTACACGTACATATGTGTAATTACTAGACTGAATTACCTCTTGTGCTGTAACTTTATGAATATTAGGTGCCAGATTTTCACTGGGTTTACTCTTAGTCTTGCACGAGGTGCCCAGAATTAAAAACAAGGCAATTACCAGGATAGTATTTAATTTCATAACTAAATCTTCTTTTAAAATTAATAATTGAATATATTTTTACCGTGTAAAAGTATTTATATTTTTAGAATTTTATTAGAATTTAATACAAAAACATGTTTATCTCTTCTTTGTTAATAATGTATAGCTTTACACGGCAATAAGTGATCAAAATTCATTATTGTATGTCTAATTCAATTTTTAATCTACGATGAATGTTCTAAATCCTGTTGTTTCTGAGAAACTGTTATTACTTGAGGAATGGTTTCAAAAGAGAAAAGGTTCAATTGTTGCTTTTTCAGGTGGAGTCGATTCTTCACTGGTTCTGTTTCTGGCAAGGAAATACCAGGGTCGTGAAAATTCCATTGGTGTGATTTCGAATTCGGAAAGCCTCAAAAATAAGGATTTTAATCTGGCAAAATCATTCTGTGAGACTTTTGATATCGAACTCAAAATAATAAAAACGAACGAGCTTAGCGACATTCGTTATAGTCAGAATCCAGTGAACCGCTGTTTTTATTGTAAGGACCATCTGTTTAAGGATCTTCAGAAACTCAAATTAGAATATCCTGAATTTGATATTCTAAGCGGAACAAATTATGACGATCTGGGAGATTATCGTCCTGGAATAGAGGCAGCAGAAAAAAATTCTGTAAGCTCACCCCTTGTGGATTGTAAGGTAACTAAGGAGGAAGTCAGAGAAATTGCGAAGAATTTTGATCTTCCTAATTGGGATAAACCGGCCAGCCCCTGCCTTAGCTCAAGGATCCCTTATAACCAGGCTGTAACAGGACTAAAACTTAGACAAATTGAAGCTGCGGAGGACCTGCTTAACAGGTATGGATTTGAAGATGTCAGGGTCCGTCATTTTGGGACTTTTGCCAAAATAGAGGTTAAAAAAAATGATCTTGCAAAACTTGACACCCTTAAGGATTTCATCGCCAATGAAATAAAGGAAATTGGATTCGAAAATATTGAGATTGACATCGAAGGTCTGGTGTCCGGCAAATTAAACCGTGTTCTTAACCCTTCGCATATGAAAAAAAATTTGTTATGAGAATTTTGTATTATGATTGTTTTGCCGGGATCAGCGGTGATATGAACCTGGGAGCCTTACTGGATCTTGGTGTAGATCCTGAGTTGTTAAGGAAAGAACTCCGGAAATTAAATATAGATGGATTTCATCTCGATATAACGAAAGACAGCCGAAGAGGTATTTCTGGCACAAAAGCTACAGTTGTTGTAGAAAATCCTGATAACGAAAAACACCGTCACCTAAGGCACATTGAGGAATTGATTAATCAAAGCACCCTGTCTGAATCTATCAAAGTAGCATCACTTAGGATTTTTGATCTGATTGCAGAGGCTGAGGCCCGGGTTCATCAGATCGATAAGCGGAGCGTTCACTTTCATGAGGTTGGGGCACTCGATTCTATTGCAGATATCGTCGGAGCCGCAATTTGTCTTGAATTGCTTAATGTAGATAAGGTGATTTCTTCTCCTATTCAGCTGGGAGGAGGAATGGTAAAATGTGCTCATGGGATTATGCCCGTACCTGCGCCGGCAACTGCCTTGATTGTGACTGGTGTTCCGGTTAAATCGGGACTGGTACAACACGAGGCGACAACACCAACTGGGGCTGCAATACTCGTCGGAATGGTGAATGAATTTTCTGATCAGATTAATTTCCCGATCCAAAAAGTTGCATACGGTATAGGGCAGCGTGATGTGTCGGAGGTACCAAACGTCTTGCGGGTATACCTTTTGGATTCAGGCACCGGGTCGGATGATTCTGCCGTAGAACAAGCCCGGATTGTTGAGTGTAATATCGATGACATGAACCCCGAATGGTATGAATTTCTCTTTCAGAAACTCTTTGAGGCAGGCGCTTCGGATGTCTTTTTAACTCCGGTGATCATGAAAAAATCCAGACCAGCCAACAGACTGTCTGTACTGTGTAAAAATGAAGTTCTTTCACATATAAAGGAAACCATTTTCAGACACAGTACCTCAATTGGACTTGTCGATTTTCCTATGTCAAAGACGGTTCTCGAACGAAGCGAAAGGGAAGTTGAAACAGAGATCGGGAAAGTTCGCATCAAATACAGCTCCTACAAGGGGAAAGAGATACATGCAAAGCCTGAATATGAGGATATGAGAAAGTTAGCCCTGGCAAACAATATTACCCTTGGTGAAGTGGAAAAAATTATAAATAAAATAGGTTAAGATGGATTATCAGACAATCCTTGAGAAATATAAAGCCGGAGCTCTAAATCTGGATGAAGCAATGTCACAACTCTCAAATCAGGGTAGCGAAGACATGGGATTTGCCAATATAGATACTGAAAGACAGAAAAGGACGGGGATTCCCGAGGTTATTTATGCCTCAGGAAAGACAACTGAACAGGTTAAATTAATCGTCGAAAGAATGTACCACAAAGGGATGGATATTCTTGCTACCCGAGTCAATGACGATATGTATGAAGCTGTAAAAACTGTAGTTCCCAATGCTATTTATAATGTACTGGCCAGGACTATAACTTATAAACATAAGGAAGAAATATTAACTGATGATTATATAGCCATCATTTCGGCGGGAACTTCTGATCTTCCTGTTGCTGAAGAGGCAGCTGAAACGGCAAGATTTCTAAATAATAAAGTGATTACAATATATGATGTTGGAGTTGCAGGCATCCACAGGCTTTTTCATAAATGGGATGTTATTCGCAACGCACGGGTAATAATCGTTGTTGCAGGTATGGAAGGTGCACTGGCAAGTGTAGTTGGAGGACTCGTGGACAAGCCCGTGATTGGTGTACCTACAAGCGTAGGTTATGGTGCCAGTTTCCAAGGAATATCAGCACTCCTTTCGATGTTAAATAGTTGTGCAAGTGGTGTTTCTGTAGTGAATATTGATAATGGTTTTGGTGCCGCATGTCAGGCATCACTTATAAATAAATTGTAATTATGAAGCGGTTTATCCTCCTGGCACTTTTATTTTCAAGCATCTTTTTTAATGCTGAAGCGCAATCTGATAGTCTTCAGGTTATGCGTAAGAGTATAGATAGCCTCGACCTGCAAATCATCCGCCTATTGGGAAAGCGGATGGAGGTGGTTACCAGTATTGGAAAGTATAAGGCAGTTCATCAGATTGCACCTCTTCAACCTAAACGTTTTGAGGAGGTGGTTCAGAAGAATATTCTTTCAGGTCAGAAGGAGCAACTTTCTGAGCCCTTCATACGAGCACTTATGGATGCAATTCACGAGGAAAGTCTGAAGAAGGAGAGAGCATTGCAAGAGAAAAAAGTGCCATGAAAGAGATCCTGTTTTAGGGAATACAGATATGTACTACTCAAATTAACTACAAACTAAAGGAACCGCAACCTATGAACGCAATGCCATTTGTTATAGGAGCTTTTGCTTTTTTCGCTCTTGCCTACCGGTTTTATTACAGTTTTATATCTGCAAAGGTGCTGATGTTAAATGATAATGAAGTAGCACCTTCTATCCGTCTGTTCGACAAAAATAATTATTATCCTATGCCCAAGTGGATTGTCTTTGGACATCACTTCGCCGCAATTGCAGGTGCCGGTCCTCTTGTTGGTCCTGTTCTTGCTGCACAGTTTGGATTTATGCCCGGATTTATATGGATGCTTGTTGGAGCTGTCATGGCTGGTGGAGTTCACGACATGGTCATTCTTACCGCCTCAGTCAGATATGATGGTAAATCGCTTGCTGAAATTGCTAAAGCCGAGATTAGCTCACTAAGTGGTACAGTCACATCAGTAGCAGTTCTTATCATAATGATTATAGCACTTGCCGGATTGGGTGTTGTTGTTGTTAATGCCTTGGCTGAAAGCTCATGGGGTACCTTCACAATCGCAGCAACAATTCCAATAGCTCTGTTTATGGGATTATGGATGTTTAAATTCCGTAAGGATAAGACAGTCGAGGGAACAATAATTGGTGTTATTCTACTTTCACTTGCAGTCATTTATGGAAAATATATCCCTGGCTCACCTCTTGAATCATGGTTTACTTTCGATCGTAAGACCCTAACTCTTCTTTTAGCCGGATATGGATTCCTGGCTTCAGTACTTCCTGTTTGGCTCTTATTGTCACCTCGTGATTATTTGAGTTCAATCATGAAACTTGGAGTAATCTTTTTACTCGCAGTCGGAATTGTAATTGTTGCTCCAGTGATTCAGATGCCCTCACTGACACCCTATATTCGTGGTGGAGGTCCGATAATTCCAGGTACCTTGTTCCCTTATCTTTTTATAACAATTGCATGTGGTGCAATCTCAGGATTTCATGCACTTGTTAGTTCCGGGACAACCCCCAAAATGATCATGAAAGAGTCACATATTCAGCAAATAGCAGTTGGTTCAATGCTTGCTGAAGGGATGGTAAGCATTCTGGCTTTGATTGCAGCGACAAGTCTGTTCCCGCTTGATTATTTCCAGATTAATGTCTCACCTGAAAAATTTGCCCAGATCCTACCGCAGCTTAAGGCGTTAGGATTTACCCAGACTAACCTTCTTGCATTATCATCTGAGGTAGGGGAAGTTATTGCCGGCCGTCCAGGTGGTGCTGTCTCCCTGGCAGTCGGGATGGCGCAGGTCTTTTCTGCAATCCCCGGGCTTTCAGGTCTGATGTCCTACTGGTATCATTTTGCAATTATGTTTGAAGCATTATTTATTTTAACAACGATAGATGCCGGTACCCGTATTGCCAGATTTATTCTTCAGGAAGCCTTAGGTAAGGTTTACAAACCATTTGGTAACACGAGTTGGTTACCGGGTAATCTGATTACCAGCCTGATCGTAGTCTTTGCATGGGGATATTTTATTTACACAGGAAGTGTTTCAACGATTTGGCCAATGTTTGGTGTTGCTAACCAATTGCTTGCAACTCTTGCCCTGGCTATCGGAACATCATATCTCATAAATCGAGGGAAACGAAAATATATCTGGATTACACTAATTCCAATGATATTCGTTGGTGTAACTACCATTACCGGAGGAATTATGAATATGATAAATATTTATATTCCTCAGATCAGCCTTCAAAAAACGCAAATCCAGGGGACGATTAATACCTTACTTACGTCAGTTATCCTGATATGTGTTTCGCTTATTATTTTGGAAGCAGCGAAGCAATGGATTAAAGGAGACCGAAAAGGTCACTGAAAATAGATTAGATTTTTAATTTGATTTTTATTCTACCTAAAAATTCGGTTATTCCAATGATTATCAGCGCATATACAAATGATTTAAACAATCCTGGTATACCGGTTTTGATAAATGTTGGTAATGTAAAGGCAAAGGTTGCTAAACTGTAATAGATATAAGGAATGAGATAACAGGTAAGCGTTGAAGAGCCTGCAGGTTTTAGGAAATTAAACCATTTTGCCTTGCCATATAGATCTGCAACCAGATAGACAAAACCAAAAACACCCAGTGCTATTCCATTGCATAGAAAAACCCAGGTGGGCGTAGCGTGAATTTTTGAAATGATGAAAAAGTTACGCAATCCAAATCCGGCAATAATCATAAGTATTCCTGCTGATAAGTATATAAAGGGAAGTTTGCGCTTCTGATCTGATGATCCTGCCCGGTCGTTAACAAGTGTGGCGAGTATACCGGCAAAGGCAAACCCTTCGAATGCCCCTCCACCGGGTATGATCGTGCGAAACCAATGTGCCTGATCTGCAATGTTCAACATAGTAAACAGAACCCAGGTAAAAATTAATAACAGCTGCGATTTGTTTGCGAAAAGATAAATAGTAGAGGTGATAAGATAAGTCCAGCCAATTAAACCAAGAATGCCCCACCAGGAATGTGACATAGATCCTGTACCATCCTTACCACCTCTGAAAACCAGGTAAAGTGCAATTAAAATTAGAATGCCAAAAACTTGAAGACCAACATAAAGGTATTTTTTCCATGTTTCAGTTTTAGGATAAATATTCCATATCAGGAAAAATGCTATTGTCATTATGATTTCAAAGACTTCCCGGCTGATGCCGGATGCAATAACATTCAAATGATCAATGTTAACAGTAAAATATCCCATCACTAAAAGTGCCAGTGAGCGCAAAATAATATGTTTTAAGATCTTCAGCTGATTTTCCCCCTTCTTGAGCCTGTTGCGAATGGCATAGGGTATAGACATCCCCACGATAAAAAGAAAGCAAGGGAAAATAATATCAGAAAATCCCAAAAAATCCTGATCTGCTTTGGCATGTTCGAGCCATAAAGGAATGCCGGACAGTGTCCAGAAGTCATTCACAAATATCATTAACAACATGGTTATGCCACGAAAAATATCAATTGAGATGATACGGGTTTGATTGTTGTTCATTATAAGTCCATTATTCTTTGTATTTTTCTTGAAAAAGCAGGATCATTCCTTCATTTATCTATATTTTTTCATTGTGTTTCCTGATGGTTTCAAATAATGTCTTAAAACAATTGCTTTGTGTGTTTTGTCCTGCTTTTGGATTCGTTTTACGTCCATAATATTCATCCATAAACGATCCTGCGCCACTCCAGATTGTTTGCATCATCCCCTGGAACCTCTCCTTCATCTCGGGTGTAGCTGCGACCCTGAACCGAAACATGTCTTCTGTCTGTTTAACTGCATTTTCCGGCATCCTCCAGGGACAAGTAATTACGCTAAGGCCCTTAATTGCAAAATAAGCGGGTGTAAGGTCCGGGCGTTCATAATGCCAGTCACATATCATGACATCTTTATTTATCAGATCAACAGCACGGTATGTATTATTCATGCTTGCTTCCCACATGCCCATCCCTGTCGTCTTACCATCGATTAACCTGTCACCCCAAATCCAAAGCTGACGGTTTTTTAATGCAAGGTGATTACGAAGGAGGTTGACTTCACCGGCAAATAACTCAGCTTTATCTCTTCCTGAACATCGTGGACACTGATCTTCTCCGATATAAAATACCTCATCCATGCCTGCATGAAATGCATCGGATTCAAAGGCATCACATATTTCGTCTATTAAGGCGAACACAATGGGATGAAGATCCGGATGAAGAGGGCAATAACTCTTGCAATACAGACCATCAGGATTTGGCCATTTGTATTTGTCCGGCATTTTTACCTTGGGAGTTTCATCAAACTGAGGATAAACACTTAGTAACCGGGTTGTCTTTGAAGCCCAGGATTGATGTCCGAGAAGATTTATCTGTGGTATAATGCGAATGTTATTTTTGCGACAGGTATTTACCATTTTTTTAACATCGTCCGGCGACAGAGATACTGAGTCGCTTAGTTCAGGATGACTGCTAAATTTGTAACTGTAATCGATCCTAAGAATCAGTGTGTTAACATTTCTGCTTGCTAATTCTTCTGCAATGAACTTGTTAAATTCTTCAATTTCTGATGGTTTAGGAGTTCCAATGCAAAAGCCCCTTACAGGCAGTGTCTCCTGTGCATAAACGGAATTCAAAATAAAACAAAAAAAGAGCAGGACACTCTTCAGGATAATTTTAGTCATTTTCAAGGGTATATTTAGCGTTTGAATTGTAGGGTAAAGCTGGTTAAAAATCTAAACATTAGCAAGAATAACAGGGCATAATGTTCTCCCAGTTTCTTACCCTCAGTTTCGCTGAGGGTCATTTACATTTAACTCCTTTCGGAGTTGCTTATAAATTGATAATTAAGCATTTAAATAAATAATTATCCATTTTCCAAAAACATATTATGCTTATTGCAATTATAATTCCACCAAAGGTGGAAAAATATTAATGGCCCCCAATTTTTATTGGGGGTTAATGAACTGGTATAGAATTTCAACCCGAAGCGGGTTGAATCCTTTCTGATTAGTTTTAATTAAGTCAATAATAACCATTTTCGCTCTACTCACCGATTTCATTTGATAAGGTAACAAATCCACTTTAAGTGAATTGTAATCAGCATTTATTTCAAACTTGCTAAAATTGTTTTTAAACGGTATATTTGAATGTTGAAGCATTATTTATTGTTAACTGAAATGGTTCAAAATCAGACCATGTAAAATACTCAAAAGATGAGATTTCCCGATATACCGGTAAACGAGGTGCAGAGACTGGAAGCTCTCAGGAGTTATTCAATATTAGACACAATGCCTGAACCCGAGTATGATGATATTACCTACCTGGCTTCCCAGATATGTAAAACCCCTATTTCGCTAATAAGCCTGATTGATAATAAAAGACAATGGTTTAAGTCTCATCATGGGCTTGACGCCACAGAAACTCCCAGAGAATTAGCGTTTTGTGCACATGCTATCAATGACAAAAACAACATTCTGATCGTAGGAGATTCCCGTAAAGATGAGAGATTCTTTGATAATCCCTTAGTCACTGAAAACCCTCATGTGATTTTTTATGCCGGCATTCCATTGGTTGATAGGGATGGATATTCTTTGGGAACTCTATGTGTTATTGATAATCAGCCAAATACACTCGATAAATTTCAACTTAAAGCATTGGAGGCACTCTCAAATCAAATTATTAGCTTGTTTGAGTTACGAAAGAAATCGGCAGAACTGGAACTTAAAGCAATAGAGATTGAGGCTCAAAATCATGTTCTGGAGAAGTTTGCCGGCACTGCTGCTCATGATATAAAATCACCGCTTGCGACAATTGTAATGATCATAGATGTGATCGAAAATCAATATGGTAAGCAGCTGGATAGTGAAGTGATGGACCTGATCGGGATGATAAATTCATCAGCACATTCACTAATTAAAATTATTGATGGAATTCTAAATTATAGCCAAAATATAAAAGTATTGCTTGAAGAAAAAGAACAAATTAATGTTCAGGAATTAATCGACGGAATCATTCAGCTTATTGATCCCAATAAAGAGGTTACTGTGAATATTTCTCCTGAATCGGATACCTACCTGTTTACAAACAAAATAGCTCTTGAACAGATTCTATTGAATCTGTTAGTCAATTCGATAAAATATAACGATAAATCCGAAAAAACTATCTCTATCATCCTTGGGGAATCGAAAGACATGATAAGGTTTAATATTGTTGATAACGGACCCGGAATAAAGAATGAAGATCAGGAACGGATATTTGGTGTTTTTGAGACTACCTCTAACATAAGCAATACCGGAGACAAAGGAACCGGAATAGGACTAGCTACGGTTAAATCGCTTGTCGAAGGATTAGGAGGTAAAATCCGATTACATTCTGTTCAAGGCCAAGGTGCAGATTTCGAATTTACCCTGCATAAATAATATTTACATTCATATCCACAGAATTTTCAATAACTATTCTGTGGATATTGAGAATTAATTTAAGCAACTTTCTCTGACAATCTCTTCCATTACGGATCTGTTCTCTTCAAGAACTTCCAAATATCGGATTTGAGCCTTAGCTCTTACAAGATTATGTCCTTGATAATCAGTTTTATAATAAGTATCTCCATTTAAAAAGTCACAAAGGAAACGCATCCCTTGTTCCCATGCCATGTATCTGCATGAAAAGGCAAGATTATCTATTTCCGCCTGGATTAGAAACGATTTGGCTTCAGAAAGATAACCTTTCGCGAAAGCCTCATAAATCGGTTTATTGAAAGTGATTTTAGATAAATCCGGTTCATCTTCAGGAGCAGTATTTCCCAGAGTACGAATAGCATCGCCAAAATCATAAAGTGCAGATCCAGGCATTACAGTGTCAAGATCAATGATACATAAAGTATTATTATCCTGATCAAAGAGAATGTTGTTGATCTTCGTATCATTATGAGTGATCCGTAAAGGTAATGTCTTGTCGTTGAGACCACGTTGTATGGAAGTCATTTCATTGCCACGATCCAGAATGCTTTTTATAAGCCATTGGTTGTCAGATACTCTTCCAGCTGCATCATTTGAAATTGCTGTCTGAAAGTCCTTAAGTCGTGACAGACCATTATGGAAATTTGGAATCGTTTCAATTAATAAATCCCCCGGAAGATCAGAAAGCTGCTCCTGAAAATGCCCGAAAGCCCGTGCTGCACTATAAGCCTGATCCGGTTTTTGAATATTCTCAACAACAACACAATCGGCAATAAATAGAAATAAAGTCCAGAAATTTCCATCCTTATCATTCACATACATTTTCCCGTCTTTTGCAGGTATATAGGTCATAACCTTCCTGTTCACCTCACTAACACCTGCTTTTTCCAGTTTATTCCGAATGTGATCTGTCGTGATTACAATATTTTTCATCATCCCCTCCACATCTTTGAAAATCTTATGATTCTTCCTTTGAAGTATATAATCGGGTGCATCTTCCGGAAGTGTTGACACAAGAAAGGTATCGTTGATATGACCCGTTCCGTAAGATGCGATACTCTTGATATTTAGGTTGATGTCAAAGTCTGAAACCAATTCTGAAAATAAAGGATTATTCATAAGTGTTGAGATTTTGGAAATGCTATATAAAGAATTTGAAGGTTTAATGACTGGTGATCAGGACCAAAGATTGTTTGGATATTCTTCCTGGTCAATAAGCTCTTTAATACGTTGTTGAACAAAAGGCTTGTCCTCTCTGTAAGTAACACCAAACCATGGTGAGTCACATTTTATAACTTTAGTACGAATTGTTCCGTTAACAATATTATCGTTGATTAACAAGGGTATAAAATATTCAGATTTCAATTCATTTCCATTATTGATAAGAAATTCCTTAAATCCTTTATTCAGATAGTGAAACACGTTGGGTTTTAGTCCCCAGAAATTCATCGAAACCGGAGTGTTTTCCTCAAGTTTGAAACGTTGATCATCTTCGTAATAGAAAATTCCATCCGGATCTCTTTTAATCTTTGTTCTCTCAACCACAGTTGTAAGATTGTTCTCATCATCAGTATTACATACACCGCGAGAAACGGTGCCAAATTCAGACAGGGTATTAACAACATTATAGCCGACCATCGAATATTCATTCTCATCAATAGATGTATTCAGGAATTCAGCCATCACCTGGTAGGCCCTGCGTCCGTAAAAATCGTCTGCATTGATTACTGCCATTGGCTCATGAACAGCGCCTTCAGCCATTAAAGTGGCGTGAGCTGTGCCCCAGGGTTTTTCTCTTTCGGGATTAACAACTGATCCTTGAGGTATTTTGTCAAGTGACTGATAAACATATTCAACTTCTATCCGCTGACCAAGTTTAGGCTCAAATCTCGCCTTAAACTCTTCAGCAAAATCTGTTCGGATGACAAAAACAACCTTTCCAAATCCTGCCCTGATTGCATCATAAAGCGAATAATCAATAATTGCCTCTCCATTCGGGCCTACTTCATCAAGTTGTTTTAGTCCACCGTATCGACTGCCCATTCCTGCCGCAAGAATTACCAAGGTTGGTTTCATAAATGATTATATGGTTTTAAAAATCGTGTTAACTGAATATTTAATCCGAAGGATTCGTAAACTGCCCTTTTTAACGGGGCACACAAAAATATCTAAATTTACCTATTATTCAAAGGGCAATTTATGTGTAATCTTCTATATCAGGTTTTCTTAAATTATCCTTTGTAAACGTAAAACCTTAATACCATGCCATTAAATTGTATATTTGATCCGATTCAAATCCTGTTTAATTAATAATTCTTAGATATTATGACTGACACAACTAAAACTGTTAATAAAGTGAACGGCTATATCGTTCCCTTGGCAATCATTGGTATATTGTTCTTTGTCATTGGATTTGGAGTGGGGATAAGTGGGATCCTGATTCCCTTTTTACAAAATGCTTTTTCGTTAACAACATCACAGTCTTATCTTGTAACCGCGGCAATATTTTCTGCTTTCGTCATCTTTGGCGCCCCTTCAGGCCTTTTAGTAAAAAAACTGGGTTACAAGCACACAATGCTTATTGCTTTTTTCGTTATGGCTGCAGGAATGGTGTTGTTTGTCCCTTCTGCACATTTTAAGAGTTTTCCATTTTTTCTGCTTGCCTTATTCATTGGAGGAGTTGGTAACACGATACTACAGGCAGCGGTTAACCCATATGTTACTATTATTGGGCCTCCACAGAGTGCTGCAATGCGAATTTGCCTGATGGGAATCATGAATAAAGCTGCCTGGTGGATTGGTCCGCTATTTTTGGGAATGTTTCTCGATATCCATAATGCTAAACTTGAAGATGTAACCTTACCCTTTTATCTGGTCGCCTTCATATTGGTAGCTTTAGGAATCTTCATTTATTTTGCCCCGCTTCCTGAAGTCAGGGCAACGGGAGAAGATGAGGAGACTGATGATACAGCACAATCAATCACAGGCACAAAAACGAGTATTCTACAATTTCCACATTTATTGCTGGGTATTTTGGCGTTGTTCGTATACGTGGGTGTCGAAACCTTACCAATGGCTTCAATGCTTGATTTTGCAAGATCTGTCTATCCTCAGTCAGATCTTACCGGATATGCTAAGTTTGTACCCATTGGATTGGTGACAGGGTACATTACAGGCATTCTGACAATACCAAAGATATTATCGCAAACAGTTGCTCTAAAACTCGTTACGATCCTTGGACTGACCTTCTCTGCCATGTTGATCTTTCTTCCAGGTTCAATAGGGATTTATTCTCTCGGCTTAATAGGGTTTGCTAATTCTCTTATTTGGCCGTCAATCTGGCCACTAGCTATCGCGGACCTTGGGAAATTTACAAAAACAGGTGCCTCCCTTCTTGTTACAGGTATTGTTGGTGGTGGGGTAATACCTTTAATCTTTGGTGTATTAGCGGACAGTTTTAAGGGTGCAAACGCAGTTAGTTCAACACAAAACTTTCAAAATGCCTATTGGA
Source organism: uncultured Bacteroidia bacterium (assembly GCA_903850335.1). GTDB lineage: Bacteria > Bacteroidota > Bacteroidia > Bacteroidales > Prolixibacteraceae > JAAFHB01. The sequence continues at coordinate 53,738 of CAINLJ010000223.1, forward strand.
TATTCATTCCATGCTATCTGTATCTGATCTATTATGCATTTGCAGGACACAAAATCAGAAGATAAACGAATAGATTAGTACCACTTCCTTTTACTTTTCAATTTCCTTGTACCAGCCGGCATACATGTGGTAATTGTTTGCAATCCTGTTTATTTCACCTTCCAGTAATTGGGGACTAATATCCTTAATCTTTTTGGCAGGAGATCCGGCATAAACAGCACCTGATTCAATAATCGTACCTTTTGTCACAACTGCTCCAGCGGCGATAATAGAATCACTATGAATTACCGAGTCATCGAGTATGACAGAATTAATTCCAATAAGCACATTATCATGAATTGTACAACCATGCACAACGGCACCATGGGCAATTGTTACGTTGTTGCCTATAGTAGTTGGGGATTTTTCGTATGTTGCATGAATTACTGCATTATCCTGAATATTAACATTGTTACCGATCTTTATGAAATTTACATCACCACGAAGCACAGCTCCATACCATACACTGCATCCAGCACCCAGCGTTGAGTCACCGATGATAACAGCAGTTTCAGCCAACCAGCAATCCTGTCCAAAAACAGGAGTTTTTCCACGAAGAGATTTTATTATAGCCATTCGATTAAAAATGTTTAAATTTGCACTCCAAAATTGGTGTCTCCAAAATTAATATTAAGCACATAATATTCTACAATAAATACGGGTATAAATTATTATTTTAATTTTATGATTGGTACAAAAATCATTGAACTGGAAGAAGTAGCAATCCGGTTTTCGGGTGACTCCGGAGATGGAATGCAGCTGACCGGAGCACTTTTTTCAGATACTTCGGCCTTATTTGGTAATGACATCTCCACCTTCCCCGATTATCCTTCCGAAATAAGGGCACCGCAAGGGACAATAGGAGGGATTTCTGGATTTCAGGTACAATTTGGTAAGGGAAGAGTTACTACTCCGGGCGATTTAGCTCATGTTCTGGTAGCTATGAACCCTGCAGCAGTAAAGGCAAACGCAAGCTTTATGCGTCCGGGTGGTACAATATTTTATGATGTTGACAGTTTCAATCAAAAAAACTTTGATAAAGCAAAGTTAAAGACTCAGGATCCTTTCGAAGAGTGCAACCTTCAGGATTATTTTAAGGTGGCTGTCCCCATCACTACAATGACCCGTGAAGCATTAAAAGATCTCGATATCGACAACAAGAGTATACTTCGGAGTAAAAACATGTTTGCTCTGGGACTTGTTTGCTGGGTATTTAGCAGACCTCTTGATTATATAGAAAACTTTATCAAGCGTAAATTTGCTAAGAGTCCAGTTGTAGTTGAGACAAACCTGAGAGTATTGCATGCTGGCTGGAACTATGGTCTTACTCTGGAGCACCTGACTCCCAGGTATATCGTCCATCCGGCTGAAATTGAAAAGGGCACCTACAGAAATATCAATGGTAACCTGGCTACTGCCTGGGGATTACTTGCCGCTTCACAGAAGGCAGGACTTGATTTATTTATAGGTTCATATCCTATTACTCCCGCTACAGAAATCCTTCAGGCACTCGCCGACAGAAAGGATCTTGGGGTCAAAAGTTTTCAGGCTGAAGATGAAATTGCAGGAATATGTACTGCTATAGGTGCTTCATTTGCTGGGAAAATGGCTGTAACAACAACATCCGGCCCCGGATTTGCACTTAAATCTGAGGCGCTTGGCCTGAGCGTGATGGCTGAATTGCCGCTCGTAGTCGTTAATGTACAGCGTGGCGGACCGTCAACGGGATTACCAACAAAGACAGAACAATCTGACCTTCTTCAAACCTTATATGGACGTAATGGCGAGAGTCCACTTGTTGTGATTGCTGCATCCACACCTTCGGATTGCTTCCATTATGCGTATGTTTCAGCAAAAATTGCCCTGGAAAGAATGGTTCCTGTCGTATTGCTAACAGATGGATTTCTTGGAAATGGCTCTGAACCATGGAAAATACCTGCATTTAGTGAGTTGCCATCTATAACTCCAAGAATGGCAACTGATCCCGGAACCTTTAAACCTTATGCCCGCGATGAAAAAACACTGGCACGCGAATGGGCTATCCCTGGAATGGATGGATTCCAGCACCGTATTGGCGGACTCGAAAAAGACGAAGCAGGGAATGTAAGTCATGACCCTATGAACCATCAGAGAATGGTTGACATTCGAAATGAAAAGGTTAACCGCGTTGTCGAAATGATACCTGACATTGAAGTCGCAGGTGATCAGGAAGGTGATTTATTAGTCGTTGGATGGGGTGGCACCTTTGGATATGTTGATGGTGCAGTACGAGAGCTTCAAAATAAAGGAGTGACAGTGGGACTGGCTCATTTTAACTATATTAAACCCCTTCCGGCAAATACGGCAGATGTTTTTGCCCGCTTTAAGAAAATTGTAGTATGTGAATTAAACCTTGGTCAGTTTGCCTCATATTTGAGAGATAAAGTGCCAGGATTTGTTTATAATCAATATAATAAAGTGCAGGGTTTACCTTTTACAGTGCAGGAATTAGTTGAAAATTTTGAAAAACTTCTGGAGGAATAGTAATGGCCGAAATATTAGAATATACGTTAAAAGATTTTAAAAGCGAGAATGAAGTTCGGTGGTGCCCTGGTTGTGGCGATCATGCTGTTTTAAACTCAATCCAAAAAGCAATGGCCAACCTGGGTGTCCGGCAAGAGGATTTTGCTGTCATCTCCGGTATAGGTTGCTCATCAAGGTTTCCTTATTACATGAGTACCTATGGGTTTCATACAATACACGGACGTGCCGCTGCAATCGCATCCGGTGTTAAGTGTGCGAATCCGAAGCTAAATGTGTGGGAAATTACAGGCGATGGTGATGCACTTGCAATAGGTGGAAATCACTTCATTCATTGTATTCGCAGAAATATTGATCTCAATATTATCCTTTTCAACAATAAAATTTACGGACTTACCAAAGGTCAGTATTCTCCGACATCCGAACGGGGGGCAATTACTAAGACTTCCCCGCAGGGGACTATAGAAAGTCCGTTTATTCCCGGACAGCTTATCCTGGGTGCAGGCGGGACTTTCTTTGCCCGTGCTGTTGATAATAATATTAAACACTCACAGGAGGTCTTTGAAGAAGCAGCTAAACACAAAGGAACTTCGGTTGTGGAGGTGTTACAAAATTGTGTGATCTTTAATGATGGCATACATTCTGAAATCTCTGACCCAAAGATGCGCGAGGAGCGACAGATTTTCCTTAAACATGGTGAACCAATGATCTTTGGTAATAACAAGGATAAAGGTTTGATTTTCGATAAGGCAATATTAAAGGTTGCTACAATAGGTGAAAATGGAATTACACGGGATGATATTCTAATTCACGATGTTAAAGAACCTAATGGGTACGTCCATCAGCAACTGATAGGAATGAAATTGCCTGATTTTCCTGTTGCCATGGGAGTAATAAGAGCCGTTGAGGCTCCTGTCTATGATCAGATGATGGAGGAACAAATTGCAACAGTGAGGAGTAAGGCGAAGATAAAATCGATCGATGACCTGCTCACAAGTGGTAATACCTGGGTTGTAGATTAATACTTAAAATATAATCTTTAAAGGGGCTTCGGCCCCTTTTCTGCGTTAATAGGATTTTTTAATTAACTTTATCGTGTTAAGACCTGATTCTAGAATCGCATGGAAAAATTTGAAAACATTTCTATATCAGAGGTATATAAACGAAGAAAAACCGACCGCGACATATTTCAGGAGCTCATGCCAAATAAAGTAAAAGAGGTACTTCTCTTTGCTACACTTTATGACTCCTATGCAATCGAACGGGAAGGCCAGTTTTCTGATAAAATTTTTGGTGAATACCTTCAGCTTAACCTCTATGCAGCCCCAAGATTTACAAGCGTTAACACGGAAGAAGACGTATTCCGGGTATTAAATACCAGACATTTCGATCTTGCAATCATCATGGCCGGTGTAGATAAGGAGATGCCATTAAAGATTGTACAGGAAATTAATGACTCTAAACCACGTATTCCAATTTTATTACTGGTTAATAACAACAGCGACGTTAAGTATTTCAAAGTTGCCTCGACTAACATTCCCGCTATAGACCGGGTCTTTGTATGGAATGGTAACTCAAATGTTTTTTTGGCCATGATTAAGTATATCGAGGACAAAAAAAATGTTGCCAGAGATACGCGCCAGGGAGGTGTTAGAATTATCCTTCTTGTTGAAGACTCTATCAAATATTATTCCCGTTATCTGCCCCTGCTCTTTGCAAGTGTTATGACCCAAACACAAGCATTAGTCTCAGATGAATCAAATGATGAACTTCATAAGATATTCAAATACAGAACGCGCCCTAAAGTCTTGTTGGTTAGTACTTTTGAGGATGCTTTGGAAGTTATTCACGAATATAAGGAGAATCTTTTATGTGTGATTTCTGATGTTAAGTTTTTGCGTGATGGAGTCGATGATGAAGATGCAGGAATTGAACTGCTTAAATTCGTTAAGCAGACACTTCGGTACCCGGTTCCACTATTGCTTCAGTCTCATGATATTGCCAATGCATCAAGAGCAGTTGAAATCCACGCAGGATTTATAAATAAGAATTCTGATACCCTTTCACACGATATAAGTGAATTTATTAACAGTAATCTTGGCTTTGGCGATTTTATTTTCAGGGATAAGGATGGAAAACAGATTGCTGTTGCCCGTAATCTCCATGAATTCGAAAGATTGATTTCTGAAGTGCCCGTAGAATCTCTTGTATATCACGGAAAGTCAAATGATTTTTCTACCTGGTTAGTGGCGCGTGGTGAGATTAATATTGCGGAGAGACTAATTCCATATAAGATTGAGGAGTTTGCAGATCCTTCCAAACTTCGTGACATTTGTAATAGTGTCTTCGCCGATGTTCATGAAAAAAGAAACCGGGGCAGAATAATCAATTTCGATCCACAGCTGCTTGGCGGTCACCGGTACATTGTTCGAATGGGTCTTGGTTCGCTGGGTGGAAAGGGCAGAGGTCTTGCTTTTATGTCAAATCTGGTTGAGAACATCGACATGAAAACGCTGTTGCCGGGAATAAATATACGAATGCCTGCAACAGCCATAATTGGTGCCATAGAATTTGATAATTTTATGGAAGAAAATGACCTCTATGATATAGCGTACCATCAAACGGATTTTAATCTTTTGAATGAAAGATTTATTAAAGCCAGTCTTAGCAATTCTCTAAAGGAAAAGCTATTACAATTTGTTCGTCAGGTTAATTGTCCCTTGGCAGTAAGATCATCCGGCCTTTTTGAGGATTCATTACTACAACCATTCTCAGGGGTCTATTCTACTTACTTAATTCCCAATAGTCATCCCGACGAAAATGTTCGTTTCGAGCAGCTTAGAACTGCTGTAAAACTTGTTTATGCTTCAGTGTTCAGTGATGAGGCCCGCGACTATTTCAGGGCTGTTAACTATAAAATTGAAGAAGAGAAGATGGCAATTGTGCTGCAGCCTGTGGTAGGAAGAGATCATAACGGAAAATTCTACGCAGATGTAAGTGGTGTGGCTCAATCTTATAACTACTATCCATATTCATATATGGAGCCTGAAGATGGATTTAGTGTTATTGCAGTAGGTTTGGGGCAGGCTGTTGTTGGCGGTGAAAAAGCATTCAGATTTTGCCCTAAATACCCTGCTCTAATAAACGGTTCAATATCTGACCAGCTGCGTGATTCGCAACGTGACTTTTATGCTGTCGACATGATGCATAACGAGTTCGACCTCACTATGGAGGGTGAGATGGCAGCTATACGTAAATATAAAATCACAGAGGCTGAAAAAGACGGCATTCTCGAGCATTGTGCATCGACATATAGTCAGGAAAATGATGATATTATTCCAGGTATTTCAATCAGAGGTCCACGGGTTATAAATTTTGCAAATATTCTTCAGTATAATTATGTGCCTCTGGCAGATACACTTACGTTGCTGTTGAAACTCTTTAAACAGGCAATGGGAGCCCCTGTCGAGATGGAATACGCCCTCGATCTGAATAACGGTGAAAACGGTTGGCCAACTTTTTATCTGCTACAGTTAAAGCCGTTAATTCGAAGAGAAACAGGAATTACAATTGATCTGGGATCCATCGAAATCAAGGATCTGTTATTAAGGTCGACAAAAGGGATGGGAAATGGCAGTATCAAAAACATTACAGATGTGGTATATGTTGATGTAAGCAAATTTGACAGAACTAAAACAATCGAAATTGCCAGAGAGATTGCCGAGGTAAATAAGACTTTTAACATACTTAATCATCAGTATGTGCTCATTGGTCCTGGACGGTGGGGAACCAGAGACGAATTTACCGGTATCCCGGTTAACTGGCAACAGATCAATAATGCGAGAGTCATAGTGGAAATTGGCTTACCCGAATATCCTTTGGAAGCGTCGTTGGGATCCCATTTTTTTCATAATGTCACATCGATGAACGTAGGTTATTTTTCGATTCCGGATATTAAAGGCTCAGATTTCCTGAATATTGATATTCTTGATCAGCAGGAACTCATCTGGGAAGGAAAATATGTCAAACAAGTCAGATTTTCTAAAGAACTTGAAATATTGATGGATGGACGAAAGCGAACTGCTGTAATTAGGATCCTTTAAAATGAGAATAAATCAATAAACAAATCCATAGACCTGATATGAAATCATTGAAAATTATTTTAGCGGTCATTCTAGTAATCCTTGCTGCTTATTTTGTTGGTCCGGAAATGCCGAAACCTATCCTGAATAAAAATTTACCCGTAATAAGTGGATCTGTATCCGATTATGTATCTCACATGGAGTCGCAGGAAAAGGTCCGTGCAGGGAATGAAGCGAAAATTATTTGGGCAAACGACTCCTCACATGCTGCAACGGAATTTGTGCTTCTTTATTTGCACGGTTTCTCTGCCAGCAGACATGAAGGATACCCTGTAAATGAGGATTTCCCTATGCGTTACAGATGCAATGCATATCTCGCCAGGTTAGCCTCCCATGGTCTTGAAACTGAAAACCCATTAATGGACATGACCCCTGACAGACTTTATGAGTCTGCTAAGCAAGCACTTGTAATAGCAGGTCAGCTAGGTAAAAAAGTGATTATTATGGGCACATCTACTGGCGGAACCCTTGCACTTCAACTTGCCGCTGATTTTCCGGATCTTGTAACCGGTTTGATTCTCTATTCGCCAAATGTGTCTATTAAGCAAAAGGCCTCCTTACTACTTTCAAGGCCATGGGGATTACAAATTGCCAGAATTAATTTTGGTGGAAATTTTCGGGTTTTGTCTGATGATCCAACCGGTGAAATTTGCAAATACTGGTATTGTAAATATCGCGCGGAAGGACCTGTTTATCTCCAGCAACTAATTGATGTAACAATGAATGAGGCGGTATTTTCAAAGGTAAGGTGCCCCTTGTTTTTAGGTTATTATTTTAAGGACGAGGATCATCAGGATCAGGTTGTTGAGGTTAAATCTGCGCTGAAAATGTTTGAGAAGGTAAGTACTCCGCAATCCATGAAGCGGTCTCAGCCATTTCCTAATGCGGGTGCACATGTTATCGCGTGTGATCTCACATCCGGGAGTGTTTCCGAGGTTGCGGCTAAGACATACGAATTTGCAGAGGATGTTTTAAAAATGGTTCCGCACAAATAATTAAACTAATTATTAGGGCTGAAAACTTTATCTGATCCGGAATGAGGTTTACAGAAAAGTAAACAGAAATCAGGATAATGAAGCAAAAAGTAAACAGTTTTAGGGACGAATTAAAATTAACATAAACAAGTATTTATTTAGGTGCAGAGCACTGTTGATATTTATAGAGAAGAAATCAATAGTTTTTTGTCAGGTGCAGCGCACCGAAATATTACAGCTCTTGATTTTGATATTTCGGTGCGTTGCACCTGCAAACTGTCAAATCAGATCTGTTGCTACTTCAATTTAAGTAATTCCAGCTTTAGCTCCTCAACCGCAATCTGGCATTGAACTTCAAAACGACTAACATGCTCAGCATAAGTATCTTCTTTTGTTTTGTTGATGGTAGCGATTTGTAATGATTTTAAATCATGACCCAGATCATCCATTCCCATGATCATCACCGATGATTTCGCTTTATGTGCTTCTTTACCAAGTTCAATAAAATTATTTTCATTAAGATGGTTGTTCAAATTGGTAATGAATTCAGGCACCTGTTCAATAAAAAGATCTATAATTTCCCGTATTGTTTGTGGATCACCTCCAGTGATGTTATGAAGGTATGCTAAGTTTGTATAAGCCATAATTAATGGTTGGGTAAATATTTTTCTTGGGACGTAAAATTAATATTTAAAAATTAAATCAAAGTTGAATTTTCTGCTTTTAGTCGCCTTGAAAGTTATAATTTTACATGAAATTAAAATATTAAATCAAATCACATGGCCCGCACTCCTTTCTTTGAAATCCATAAACGTTATAATGCAAAAATTGTTGAATTTGCAGGATTCGAAATGCCTATAGAATATTCCGGAATTACTGACGAACACATGACTGTCAGAAATTCTGTTGGGGTTTTCGACGTTTCCCACATGGGTGAAATATGGGTAAAGGGACCAAATGCGTTAGCATTTATCCAGAAGGTCACAACAAATGATGCGTCCGCAATTCATCCGGGCCAGGCTCAATACTCATGTTTTCCGAATGGGAAAGGTGGTATTGTCGATGATTTACTTGTCTACCATTTCGGACCGGAAAAGTATCTTCTAGTTGTCAATGCATCAAATATTCAAAAAGACTGGAATTGGTTAGTAACTCAAAATGATTTGGATGTCATATTGGAGAACGCATCGGACCGGATCAGTCAGCTTGCGGTTCAGGGACCAAAGGCAATTGAGGTGTTACAAAGACTTACGGAAATTGACCTCTCCTCTGTCAGGTATTACACATTTACAACCGGTTCTATTGCAGGAGTAGATGATGTTATAATCTCTGCGACAGGGTACACTGGTGCAGGTGGGTTTGAGTTATACTTCTACAACGAATTTGCAGACAAACTGTGGGATGCAATCTTTGATTCAGGGAAAGAAGAGGGAATAAAACCTATCGGGCTTGGAGCACGCGACACTTTAAGACTCGAGATGGGCTATTGCCTCTATGGTAATGATATCGATGATACGACTTCTCCAATAGAAGCTGGTCTTGCGTGGATTACGAAATTTACTGAAACAAAGGATTTTATCGACAAGCAATTGTTTCTATCCCAGAAGAGGGCAGGGGTTACACGTAAATTGAAAGGATTTGAGATGATCGACAGAGGGATTCCCCGTCATGGGTATGAGATTACAGATGCTGAAGGCAGTGTAATAGGTATCGTAACTTCGGGAACTCATTCTCCGGTTTTGACGAAAGGGATTGGAATGGGATATGTTCCTACTGAATTTAGCCAGGTCGGGACCGAAATATTCATCTCTGTTCGTAACAAACGGTTAAAGGCAAAGATTGTAAATATGCCATTTATTGCCAATTGAATTAGTTTTCTATTAAATCTTTCATCTTCTGATTTAACAGGTTTTTTTGAAAATCTTGTCCTATTTCTGACAAATGTGTTAATTTTGCCTTTGAAAATTTGAATTTCTGACTTATTGTTTTTATTTTTTTATCAGACCTTAATGTATCAAGTACTCATAGTTTATCATTTTTTAATTTCCTCCAAATGAAAAAGCACAATTTTTACGCAGGTCCATCTATTCTTCCTGAATATACAATTCAGAAGACGGCTGAAGCAATCATCAACTTTGCTGGTACTACACTCTCGGTACTCGAGATTTCGCACCGGAGTAAAGAATTTATAGCTGTTATGGATCAGGCAGTAGCACTTGTAAAAGAGTTGCTTGAAGTACCCGAAGGATATGAAGTCCTGTTTCTCCAGGGGGGAGCAAGTACACAGTTTTATATGGTTCCGTTTAACCTGTTAAAGACAAAGGCAGGTTATTACAATACAGGCGTTTGGGCGTCAAAAGCACTTAAAGAAGCTAAATTTTTTGGTGAAGTTGTTGAAGTTGCCTCTTCGAAGGATAAAAATTACAATTACATCCCTAAAAACGTTACAATTCCTTCGGATATTGATTATCTGCATATAACTTCCAATAATACAATTTATGGAACCCAGATTTATAAGGATATTGATGCTCCCGTTCCTTTGGTTGCCGATATGTCATCAGATATTTTTAGCCGGCCAATCGACATCTCAAAATATGACCTTATTTATGCAGGAGCTCAAAAGAATCTTGCCCCATCTGGTGTCACGCTTGTAATAGTTCGTAAGGATGCACTTGGAAAAGCAGGAAGGCCAATTCCGACAATGATCAACTACCTGACACATATTGAAGCTGAATCCATGTTTAATACGCCTCCATGTTTACCTGTATTCTCTGCTCTTCAGACTCTTACATGGCTAAAAGAGAATGGCGGCATCAAGGCTATGGAAGTAAAGAATCTTGCTAAGGCAAAACTTTTATATGATGAGATTGATCGCAATAAATTGTTTGTTTGTCCGGTACCTGATCCTGAAGATCGCTCTCGAATGAATGTAACTTTTGTGATGGCTCCCGGTTATGAGGAACTCGAAAAACCATTCCAGGCCAAGGCTAAGGAGTTGAATATTCTTGGGATTGAGGGTCACCGCAGTGTGGGAGGTTTCCGCGCATCTATCTATAATGCGATGCCAATTGAGAGTGTTCAGGTACTTGTTGACGCAATGAAAGAATTTGAATCACAAAATTAAATTATGGCAGTTTTAAAACCTTTCAAAGGATTAAGACCTCCTGCTGAGCTGGCCTCCAAAGTTGCTTCCCGTCCTTATGATGTGCTCAATTCTGAAGAGGCCCGTGTTGAAGCGGAAGGAAATCCGCATACATTATTGCATATTATTAAACCTGAAATAGATTTTCCTGCAGGCACAGATGAACATGAACCTGCTGTATATCATAAAGCTGCTGAGAATCTTGATTTTTGGCGAAATCAGCAGTGGCTGGTTAAGGACGAGAAAGAGTTACTTTACATTTATGCACAGACTATGGATGGACGTACCCAGTATGGGATCGTAGGATGTGCTTCTGTTGATGATTATCTGAATGGTGTAATCAAGAAACACGAACTAACCCGCAGTGACAAGGAAGAAGACCGGATGAAGCATGTACGTATTACAAATGCAAATATGGAACCTGTTTTTTTTGCCTATCCTGCATTAAAGGAGCTTGATACCATTGTTACTAATATCGTCTCGACTCAAACACCTGTTTATGATTTTGTTGCCGAAGATGGGTTTGGTCATCATTTTTGGGTGGTTTCTGATAGCCTTGTCATCAATGAGATTGTAAGACTTTTTGCACAGATTCCTGCGACCTATGTTGCTGATGGTCATCACAGGACTGCTGCAGCTGCTTTAGTTGGAAAAGAGAAAAGATCACAAAACCCATATCATACCGGTGAAGAAGAATATAACTATTTTCTGGCTGTGCATTTTCCTGATAATCAGTTAAAGATTATCGATTACAATCGTGCTGTAAAAGACCTGAATGGCCTTATTCCTGCTCAGCTCATCGAAAAAATAGGTGAAGATTTTGAAGTTGAGAAATTTGGGGCCGGGATTTTCAAGCCAGATCAATTGCATACGTTTAGCATGTATCTTGAAGGTGAGTGGTATAAACTTGTCACAAGGGAGGGACGTTACAATGACAATGATCCTATTGGGGTATTGGATGTGACTATCCTTTCAAATCTTATTCTTGATAAGATTCTTGGAATTAAGGATCTAAGGACGGATAAGAGGGTTGATTTTATTGGGGGTATTCGTGGTCTTGGTGAATTAAAGTCAAGAGTGGATTCGGGCGATATGAAAGTCGCTTTTGCACTTTATCCTGTATCGATGAAGCAGCTTATCGACATTGCAGACTCGGGCAATATTATGCCACCAAAGACAACATGGTTTGAACCTAAACTCCGGTCCGGGCTTGTTGTTCATGAGTTGGAGTAATGATACAAGAAAGGCGGCCTGTTTTAGGCCGCCTTTCTTATAATCCGGTATTATTTAATATTTTTAGATTAATGCACGGGTAAAAATGGTGGAGGCGTAAAAATCCTCGTCATTTGTTGCCATTTTCCAACGACTTTAAATTGAATAAGGTATACCAGATGATTTGAATATCCCACCAAAAACTCCAGTTTTTAATATATTCAACATCATATTCAAAACGTTTCTCCATTTTCCATAGTTCATCGGTTTCTCCACGAAATCCGTTCACCTGTGCCCATCCGCTTACGCCTGGTTTAACATATTGTCTGAATAAGAAGTGATCAATTAATCCGGAATACTCTTGTGTATGTTTGATCATGTGGGGTCGTGGTCCAATAACAGACATATTCCCAAGAATGACATTTATGAATTGTGGAAGTTCATCAATATTTGTTCTTCTTAAAAATTTACCAATCCTGGTTGTTCTGGGATCATTAAATGTGGCTTGTTGAATATCAGCCAGTTCATTTATCTCCATACTTCTGAACTTTATTAGATTAAAGGGTTTATTTGTGATTCCTGTTCTTTTTTGAATGAAAAAGACAGGCCCTTTAGAACTAAGTTTAATTAGTAGGGAAATGAAAGGAAACAACCAGGAAAACAAGAAAACAACGCAGATAAGCGAAAAAATAAGATCGAAAGATCTTTTCATTAAACGTGCTCCTACGTCATCCAGAGGTATTTCAAGAGGATTAATTATAATTAAGTCACCAAACGATTCCTTATTTATTTTAAACTGCAGCCATTGTTGGTTTTCAGGGATGAATCTGACACGGATGCCGAGTCTAGCGCATAAATTAAGGTAATCCTTCGCATCTTTCTCATCTTTAAACAATGAGAGTGAGACAAATACAAGCTGGATATTATATTTGTGAATGATTTCTTCGAGGGTTTCAGGTGTTCCGAGTGATCCTTCACAGGCATCAGCCGACAGGAATCCAATAAAAAGATAGCCTGAAGAAGGATTATTTTCAATTATGTTCCTTAATATTTTGGTAGTCTCATTATAACCAATGATAATAACTCTGTCTGTATTCAAGTCTTTCTTTCTCTTGAATTTCAGATAGGCATGTACGAAATAGTAAAGAAAAAGTTGTTCAATATAAAACAGCCCGGTATATTTTAGCAGAAACGCAGGGAAGCTGGGATTTGGGCGCAATAACAGAGCAATTACAGACGATACCGCGATGAAAATTAAAATACGCTTACTAATTCTAAGAATCCGTAAAATAAATCCATCTCGCAGGAAAAGTGTCTCAGATGTAAATACAAAATACGTTACTATCCATGAGAGATTTCCATAAAGCAGACTTATTGATACGACATGATAGTCCAGGAAGCCCGATCTGTAAAGAATCAGGACAATTGCAAGATTTAAACAAATCAAGTCTAACAGGAGAAAAATCAGTCTGCTCACTATATTTTGTGAGTTCATAGATGTAAATTAAGTTAGAACCAATATTGGTTCAGAATCATTTTATGTGTTGAAGGAAAAATTCTTCATATTGATCACAGATTCTTTCCCAGGAATAAACAGTTGAAATTTTATTCAGATTATTCTCAATATATTCCGGGTAGTTAATTTTTTGTGAATTTTCAATAATCCGGGTTAACGTCTTTGAATCTGAAAAAGGAAAGCCATCCTGTCCTACAACAGCCTCATTAAACTCATTTTTATGGTAAGCGATTAAAGCCGAGGCTCCCATAGCTTCAAGTAACGAGGGATTTGTACCACCTACAGAGTGGCCATGGAAATACAGGTTAGAGAAAAAGCGAAAGTTGTTTAGAATATTTTGGTCATAAATATGACCTAAGAATAAGATTCGTTTGTTCTTATTATATAATTCGAACATACGAGTTCCGAACTTGGTATGTTTCTGATCTCCAATCAATAACAGTTTACGGTTTGTTTTGGATTTAGAATAGGCATCCAAAACCATTTCAATATTATTTTCAGGCTCGAAGCGGGAAATCAACAAATCGAATAAGTACGGTCCAAGGTCATATTTTACTAAATATTTTTTGTCGGGTTGATTAAATATATAGCTTCCATAAGGTATATAGGTGGATAGAATATTGTATTTATTCTTTAAGTAGGATTGAATTCCAACTGAATCAGCTATCAATAAATCACTGTGTTTTACCGCAAGCTTTTCGGCATATTTGAGAAACAACCGGACAATAAAAGAATATTTGCTACGGTTCCATTCGAGACCATCCATATTGGTGATAACTGCTTCACTTTTATGTTGAAGTAGTCGTTGCCAAACTGAGCTGCTAGTGTATCCAAGGAGATAGATCAGATCGAATTTTTGTTTGGATGCATGAATTATGCAATTGAGGTCATAAATAAACTGACCTGCTGTGCCTATTTTATCCTCAGGGTCGAACTTATGTACAAGGTTTACACCATTATAGTTATCCTCTTTATAGGGATGATTGTCTGAGCAATAGACAGTAACTTTATGGCCTTTTTCAACTAATTTCTGAGACAGAACATCCGTAAATTGCTCAAATCCACCGTAATTATTGGGTATGCCCCGAGAACCAAGGATGGCTATATTCATTATTTTGTGTTCCGGTGTATTTTTAATTTAAAATTCGGTTTTGAAAGATCCATTCCTTCGTTAAGTTTATTCCATTCTCAAGAGAAGTGAATTCAAAGTCAAATCCTAATAGTTGCCTGATTTTATTAATATTTAGAATAAAATTTTTCACATCGTAGTTTCGTTCCTCAGAATAGATAACTTCTGTCTTCAAATTCATAGTTTTATTAATTGTCTGAACTATTTCATTGACAGAAGTACCCTTTCCACTTCCAATATTAAAAATTCCAATTGAATTAAATTCCAGTAATTTGATTGTGATATCAACTAAATCTTTAATGTAGATATAATCTTTTCTTGTCGTCCCATTACCAAAGATTTGTAACGGTTCATTCCTATAAGCGTTTTGGATGAATGTTGAAATAACGCCTTGGGCGTGCGTGTGACTTTGCCTTGGACCATATGGATTAGAGGGTCTGATAATTAGGTAATCCAGGCCATAAAGTTCTTTGTGCAATTGAACATAGGATTCTATTGTAGATTTAATAATACCATAGGAGGAAATAGGATTTTTCTTGTGATCTTCTTCAATTGGAAGTACTTCGGAATTACCATAAACAGCACCACCCGATGAGAAATGTACAACTTTCTTTATGCCCTGTCTTACACATAAATTTAAAATATTTAAAGACGTGATTAAATTATTGTTTACATCCGCGATTAAATCAATATTTGAGGAACTTGGTACTGTCGTTCCAGCCAGATGAATAACTATATCTATTCCGATCATGGCTTCTAATAAATCGTATATATTGTTTTGATAAGAAATTCTGTAGTCAATTTTAGAATTGGGTTTTCGAAACTTTTCAAGTGTAATATCGAAAACTCTCACCTTATAGTCTTTTTCTAAAAGTCCATCAATTAAGTGTGATCCAATAAATCCGTTTCCACCAATAATAAGAATTTTGTTTTGCATCATTTCATATTCTTTAACCTTTCAAGTATTCGCTAACTATTCTATCACAGTAATTTTGGATGGAGAAAATATTCCGGGCTCTTAATTCTCCCTTCCTTCCATACTCAGCTATCTTATTTTTATTTTTAACAAGGTAAATAATTTTTTCAGCTAATGCGTTTTCATCATTAGGTGGTATAAGTATGCCTGTTTCTTCATTTATAACTGCTTCAACAGTACCACCGATTTGGGTAGCAATTAAAGGTTTTTTCATCGTCATTGCTGCAATTGTAATAGTGGCATTCGGTTCAGGAAGTTTTGATGGCAGAACAAATATGTCAGACGCAGCAACCCAATCCTGGAAATTATCCTGAAAGCCCAGAAAGGTTAGATTGTCTGCAACATTTAAAGAGGTAATCAATTCTTTTAGTTCAATTTCAAAATGCTCCTGACCTTTAAAGCAATCTCCAAGCATAAAAAAGTGTATTCTCTGTCCAGATATTAAATTATTAGTAACTAATGGTATACTTCTTATAAATATGTCATGTCCTTTCCATGAATTAATTCTTCCAGCCATTCCAACAAGAATTGTATCAGGAGTAATATTTAAATCTGCCCTGACTTTCTGCCCATTATTGCTATTCAAATTGTAAACGTTTAGATCTACACCATGATAAAGGACCTCAAATTTGTCAATTCGCCTTTTGTTTCTTTTAACAAAAAAATCATTAACGGCAACTGATATTGTAAAAACTTTCGTTGAGAATATTCCAACAATTTTGCAAATTAGGTAACTGACTATTTTAGGTTCTTCTACTAATTCCATCACCTGCCAAATATGTTTTTTTCTGAAAATCCAGCTAATAAAACCACCCATCCAAATTGCAGAAGTATTTGTATGAAGAATGTCTATTTTTTCTTTTCTTATAAGTCTTGAGATCGCGAAAAAGAAACTTATGTTAAGTAGAATATAGACTATTATTCCTCTGAATGTTAATACACTACGCCTTAAAACCGGGATATCATAAATTCGGTAATTGATAGAGTGTTTATCAAATTCTTCACATAATCTACCTTTATAGGGTAATATTACTATTGGATCAAATTTTGTTTTGTCTAATCCTTTTATCAGACATAATAGAACATAATCACTTCCGTATAAATCTGCACTTGCATGAAAATACAGTATTTTCTTTTTCTCCATTCCTTTGTTAAATTGTTAAAATAATTCGTTCGAGAAAGGCATTAAAGGAATAGTATGTAAAATAGCAATTTTTGGAAGATTGTGCCATCGCTTGTATTTCCTTTTTTTCAATATTTTCATATATATAACAGATCTTTTTCGCTAAGTCTGACTTATTTTCGGATTTATAAAAAAAAACAGTGTTTTCATCTACATAGTCCCGAATTGAGGAAATATCTGTAGTTAAGATTATTTTTCCTAAACTCATGGCTTCAAGGAGAGCCATATGACCTGCGGAAATATCTGTTTCTATCAGTGGTAATATAAAATATAATGAATTGTCAATGAAACTTCCAAATTTATTCAATCTAATATCATATCTCATGGTAATGTTAACCGGGGTTATGGATATGCCTGAAACTGATTCAGGTCTGGTTGCAATCAAACAAAACAGATCTGGATGATTAATTTTAACTTCTTCCATTGCTTGACATAGAGTATTAAAATCCCTGTTACTTCTACCACCACTCGATATATAAGGCATATTATGAGCAAAGCTATCCGTTATTAAATAATCAAAATCTCTTCCATATTTAATATATAACATTTTGTCTGAAAGATTGGGGAATATTCCTGTATAATATGACACTTCTTTGGAGGAGTAAACTATTATTCGATTAACATTTGCATATGAAAAATTAACAAACCATTTGCGAAATTTGTAATAGTAAAGGTTGGATTTATTTTCAAATAGAAAACCAGAAATAGTAATATTTTCTTTTCGATTAATTAATCGGGTTAAAAAAGTGTAAAAAATCGCAACAATCGGGTTTATAAATATTTTTTTCCTGGCTGATCTATGTTTTATTAGTATCCTAAACGCACTCGCCAGGGATATTGACCAATAGGAAATACGTGTTACTAAACCGCCAATAACCTTTTGTTTATGAAAGAATTTAATAAAAGAATTTTCATATTGAGTGTAATAAAACGTTGGTATAAAATAGTCCCTAACGATTTTTTTAAGCTCGACTTCTTTACGTTTGTATTCGAAGGAATCGAGTACGATTAAAATACTTTCATTCATAATGAATTAGATTATTTTAAATGGACATTTAATCCAATAATTCTGAAAGCTTTCTTTAAATAAAATTTCATACCTATAAAAATATCATTTAACAAAAAGAAAAATTTATAAAAAGGATAATGGTGAACAACCGCCCTGTAGTGTTCCTTTATTGCTAAAATAGAATCACTTATTCCCCCTTCGCTTACAAGGACTGTAACTGAATTTATGAAATCTGTACTCAATGTTGAGTTAGCTCTCAATAGAAATTCATAATCACCTGCTATTTTATAAGTAACATCGTAATCCCCATATCGGGTAAAAAGAGTTTTATTGTGCAATGCACCAGGATGTGAAATCATCATACTTTTGAGACATTGAGGCCAGATCCATTTACCACCAACTTCCCTTATAACTTTTCCACTTCGATTGACCATCATTCTTTTGCTTGATATTAGATCAGGTTCTTTGCCTATTGATATTTGATCTATATGTCTTTTGTAAATGTCCAAAGTATTGTACATTAATACATCATCGGCACCTAAAAACATGATCCAATCTCCTTTTGAGACTTTTATACCTTTATTCCAGGCATCATAAATTCCCTTGTCAGTTTCACTTAATAAAAAGTCAATATTTTGGGTATATTTCTTAAGAAATTCAAGTGTATTATCTTTTGAATTTCCATCAATAATTATTATTTCTATATCGTCATATTTTTGATTTATTATACTTTCAATTAATCTATCAATACATGATTCCGCATTGAGTGTGGCTATAATAATAGAAATTAACATGGATTATATTCTCAGTTTTTGAAATTCTGTAATGTGGATCTTTAACCTTTGTTGGTCTTAATTGGTTTAGAAAAATCAATTATTGAATCATATTTATCAACCTGACCCATTCTTACTTTTAGTTGAATTAAAAATCTCTGAATTTTATTATCAGTGGTCTTAGTTTTATTTTCAAACCATAAAAATGCTTTTAGCGATCTGATATCCTTATGTTTATCTGCTGTTGTATCTGCCCTGCCACGTTCAATTTTCCTCGCAAATTCAATATAGGATTTACTCCAGTAATGGTTTAATTGAATTGTGAAGTTGTTTGAATTTCTATGATATCCAATCCGATTTGAATGGTACCTAATGAATTTTTTGAATTCATTGACCGGAGGTATTGGAATATTAATTCCCCAAAATGTAATTTTGGCAGAGAAAGTGTGAAGATCTTTATTCTGAAATCGATAAATATAGAAATTTGTATTAAAGATAGTTTTGCCAAGGTCATAATATTTTTCCCAGGAGGCCGTATATTGCTCAATAATTAATCTCTTTGGATCATGTTCAATGAGACCATTAGTTCCAAAAATTTTCCAATAAATTATTAGTGCATGAAATCCTTCAAAATCCTTGAGCCACTCACTTAGTGATGTTTTATTTATTGGGCAAATAAATTCATCAAGATCAATAAAAGCTATCCATTGTGTTTCATCTCTGAAGTTAGTAAAACAATGTTCGTATGCCTGAAGCTGGCTAGGTGGTACAACTTGCCATTCAATAAGGTCAATAATTCCATCCTTTATGTAAGGTTCCAGAACCTGTTCATAATTGTCAGTCGAAAAATTGTTATAAAGATAGAAATGGTCAACACCAACTAATAGGTGATATTCAATCCACTCTTTTAAGGATAAGGTTTCATTTTTAAAAATAGCACAAACGGAGATGTTATATATTCTTGATTTTTTTGATTGAGGAAACGACTTAATTCTTGCAAGAATTAGTAATACCCAATAAAAGATGTCTAAAAAGACCAGTAAGAATTTAATTACAAGTCTAACCACCCTTGGTAATTCTTTGTCAAAAATAAATGTCTTATTCTCATTTTCCATACTACCTGAGGGTCTATAATTTTACATCTTTAATAATTCTTTCATAAGTCCTAATTAGTTCATCAACAACACTTTTTTGGGAATGTCTTTTAATCGCTCTTTGATGGGCTGCTTCTGCCATCCTTAGTGCTTTACCAAAATTTTTTTGAAGGTCAATGATTGTTCCTGCCATTGAATAAGGATCACCATCCTGAACCAAAATTCCTTCTTTTCGGTTTTCCAACAGAGATTCCGTACCACCTGCAAAAGTTGCCATAACAGGCATACCCAGTAACATTGCTTCACATAAACTATTCGGACTATTTTCGATATGGCTTACCTGACAGTAAATGTCTGACAGTTTTAAAATATCGACTATTTCATTTTCATTCTTGTTACCTAAAAAAGTAATATTTAAATATTCATACTTCTCTCTTGTCACATTTTTAACCAATCTGGCAAAATACGATGATTCATCAGGGCCAATAATTGTCCATTTGAAATCATTAAAACTAAATGATTTCAGGATTCTTGAAGTTTTTACAATTGACTCCAAACCTTTATATATACCTCCACTAATGATTGTTACCAATTCAAGCGGATTGGAAAATTGTAACTTTTCCCATCTGTTTTGGTAAAATGCAGGTCTAAGGATTTCTTCCGAAGTATGATATCTGCTTGAAGGAGCAAACAACCTTGTGATTCTTCTATCCCAATCTGTTCTGCCTAAAATATTTTTTGTTTGAGATAGTATTTTCTTTTCGCGTATCGAACACTTAACCATATATTTTTTCCAGTAGCCAGCTGATTTAAATAGCAATTTCGGGATAATTCCTTCATTTATGGAAGCCTCTGAGGATGAAATTCCGGAATAATACTTCTCAATTATTGGAGCTTGTATCCCCTGAATAGAAATACATACCGGTATATTTGTGACAGATTGAATTAATCCGAAATTATCCTCGGTCCCATGTACGTGAATAATATCAGGTCTAATTTTTTGGATTATATTCAATAGCCTTGGTATCTCCTTGTTGTCATCATGAATATTGTCCAATAATCTATTTATCATCCTGTTAAATTTTGATTTTCCTCCGGTTCTTAATACAGGATAATAAGTCGTTCTGTTCAATTGAAATGGTTCCAACGGAACATTCCAGTAAAAACCTACTGACAATTCAATCAGTTCTGATTTGACCAGCTCTTCTTCAAGCGATTTTAACCAACCGCTTAGATTCATATCCGGAGCTAACTTGTCAGTGGCTCCACATGGTGTAATGGCAAACCATAAAACCTTCATTCAATTACATTTTTGGCAAATATTGCTAATTTGATTTCATCATCTGACTTTTCTCTCCATTCGCGGGAATTGCAGTAAAGAATAAAAATCCAGACAATTAAATATTCAAGGCTAAACGAAGGCAGTCCATAAGGATAAAGGTATATTATATGGTATAGCAGGTAAAATGACATCGCCTTACACAAAACATTATTCGACCTAAAGAAACCTAATATGGCTGAATAGGTCAGAAAGAATAAAAAGAAAAATAGATTTATCACACCACCGCTCAAAATTAGTTGAAGATATCCGGTTTCTATTACATTTCGGTTTTGCATTTCAATATAAGGACTATGGTAAGTGCCATTTATTCCTCGTCCAATTAACCAATCCCATGGTTTATCTTTGAAACTATCGAAAAAATATTTCTCGATTCCTGCCCTTGAATTTGTTCCTTCCTCCATTCTACTGAGAAAAAGCGAGAAAGCGGAATCCGAATACACATAGAAAATTGTCCCTGCCGCACTTATTGCTAGCAATATTAATAGAATTTTAAGAATTTTAGATCCTCTTTTTACCTGAAAGATATATAGGTATATAGAAAAAAAGATTAATATTATAATCATAATTACTGCACCACGTCTCCCGGCAATTAATGGTATTAAAATGCTCAAAAAAATGCATAAAAAAGCAAGAATTTTATAGGATGATTTAATAATGAAAAAAAACAAAATAAGACATGACCCCGACAATAAAAAGGTCAAAGGGAAACTTATAAGAACAAGGTGCATCTGGTATTTATCAAAGTCCCAAATGGGAGGAATTGAAAAAATAGTGTGATAGTTAATAAGAACTAGAACAATGCCTATCAAACCATAAAAAATACTGAATTTCAGAATGCTTTTTAATGACAAATTGGGTAATCCAAGGAATGTTATAAAAGGAATTAAATAAGATAATCCTAAATACGAACTTATTGGAGAGAATCCACTTCTTAAAGGTATCAAAGATGAAAATATTAAAGGTCTTAATAATATAATAAGAATCCAAATTATATATAGTTGGAAAAGTAATCTGATTAATCCTTTAAAAGGTATTGTATGGGGTCTAATTTGGATTATGCCCGCGATGAGAGTAATAATAATTGAAAATCCACATATCGTATATCCTAATGGCTTCGAAGAAAAAAAAATAAATTCGCCAATTGAATGAATAAGTAATCCAATTATGATTACTTCGATGGGGTATATTTTAATTTTTAATTCCACTAATTTTAATTCATATTTAAAGACGGAAAATAGTTGAGGAAATAATCTTTTATTGGAAAATTATTAGTTATTCCATGCGTTTAAAGTTTATTCAATTTTAACCCCAAAAATCAATATATACGGAGAAAAGAACTTACTCATTTTTATTGGTAAAAGAGAGATAAATTTATTCAACAGGTTACAAATAAGATAGCGTAGAATTTTATTAATCTTAGCACCTTCCTCCAACCAAATTGCTGGAGATCCAAAGAATTCAACTTTAATATTTACCAATTTAAGGTCTTTCAGTATTAAATCTAATTTTTCAATGTTCATACAATCAATATTGTGTTTACTGTAATTTTCAAAGTCGAACTTCTTTTGAATTAAGCCATTTAATCCAGTAAAATTTGGGATTGTCAAAAAAATAATTCCTTTTTGCTCTAAACAATCTATATGCTTCTTTATTAATTCATGTGAATTTATAAAATGTTCAATAAAGCCAAATGAGCATACAATTTGGTATTTATCTTTAATTTCTGTAGTTAGAAAATCACCCTTTATATATTTGATTGATCCCGATTCAAGATTATTAATATTTTCAATTTCAGATATTTTTTCTGGGTTAATATAAAAATCTAATATTGTTATGTCACAATTTAATACTCTCTTAAGATAAGCTGCATACTGGCCTGGAAAACCTCCAATTTCAATTAGTCTGGAGTTAGATGGCAATAAGTAAAGCAGATCACTGAAAAACATTTTTTTACTTTTCTCAAATTTTCTATTTCTCCAGTAAGATTCCCAAAAAATACTATTTGTTAATATTTTTGTCATCAAAAGTTTAATGTGTTTAAGTTAAGATACAACTAAATGGTTTGAACTTTAGTCTATTAAATCCGTTGAATGATTATCTTGCCCATATTCCCTTAGCTTTATTGTTGATTAGTTTATTGTACTGAATTGTTATCCAAATCATATTAATAAGGCTTAATATGACAGTAGATAATATCACACCAGCTATTCCCAAATTTCGACCTAAAATTATTGACATAGGAATATTTAAAAAAGAACACCAAATTGCACTATAGAGCTGTAACTTGATTTTTCCTAAACCATTTATGAAATTTGTAAATATAGAATTCCATGCATTAATGACTACATAAAAGGTTAATAAGATTGAAACACTCGCTGGAATAGTAATTTCTTTACCAACCCACCATTCATAAACTTGTTTAGAAAATATAAGCATCATAAAAGTTAGAAAAGTCAAAGCTATCCATACAAACTTTAATTTTTTTATAATTATTTTTATCCATTCCACGTCATTTCTAAACCAGGCTTCTGTAAAAGAGCTCCAGAAAGGAGTTAATATTATTCCAAAAATCATTGGTATAATGCCAAAATACCTGAAAGATATGTTATATGGGGTTACATTCTCTGGTCCAAATAATTGTGCAATAATTATGTTGTTTGATTGAAATAATATTAACGAGGCAATTTGTATAATGAAAAAACTAAAACCAAGATTCATAATTACCTTTATACCTGACAATCTAATGTAGCTAAATGAGGGTGCAAAATCACTGTAACTAGTTGTAAAAAACCATAATGATGAAATTAAAAGTACAATTGTAGGAACTAACCCTAGTGTAATTCCTAAATTAATAAGTGATCCACTTGTTGATTTCGATAGAATTACAATTATTAACAATGAAATAATTTGTCCAATAAGATCTAAAAGCGCTGATTTTGCTGGTTTCTGATCCGCAAGAAAAAGAGAATTAATGGTCTTTAATACCATTTGCATACAAAAAAAGGTAAAAACTATTAGCGCAAGTTTGGTTAATTCATAGTTCATTTCTATTGGAGCATTTAATAATATGTTCCATTTAACAAATAGATTCAAAAGGAAAAAGATGAACCAAATTGAACTAAATATAATTAATAAACTTGCATAGGTCGTACTAACCAATGTTCTGGCTAATAGGTTATTCCCGTTAACTTTGGCTTCAACAAATTTGTTACGTAACCCATTCCCAAATCCAATATCAAAAATGCTGAACCAGGAAACTATAGAACTCAATGTTAACCATATCCCATACTGGACAGGATTTATATAGTTTATGGTTAAAGGCACAATGGCAAGACTGGTTAACACACTGACTACCTTAATTATTCCTAATAATAGTATGTTTTTTTTTGCTTCAATACTTCTTTGGTGTCCTTGAAAAAAAAAATAGTAATGTAATTTGACAAGTATATTTTGAATTCTTCTCACTGACTTATATATTGTGATTTACAAGATACATCCTTATATAAGATAAATATATGAATTTAATATATTTATATATAAAATTCTCAAATGACAACAATCGTTTGCCGTAGTATAACTTACCAACTATATCTTTTTAAAAGCAAATCTTTATTTTATGGTTTTTAGTCTCTCATTGTATACAATAACGCTGCCAATGAGTGCACCAATGAATAACCAAGTAAATATTATTAAAGGACGATTTGGTTTTGACTTTTTTGTCGGCACTGAAACTGGTTCTATAATCGTGAATATTGGAGTTTCCTGCTTTACCTGGATCTTGGCATTCTCAAGCTGTTTTGATAATTCTGCATATACTCCATAGATCAAGTTATACTGACTCGTTAATCGTTCCTCCTCTGTTTTTACTGTAGCTAATGAAACATTTTTATTATGATCACGAAAGGTTGCTAATTTCTGCTGGGCTAAGTCAAATTTTTGAAAAGTTTCGTTCACCCGTTGTTGAATAAAATCAAGGTTTGCCTTGGCCTTTTTGATTTTAAAATCTGTTATATATTGTTGCAAAAGTTGTTGCGCTCTTTGTCCTAATTGTGCTGCTGCTTTGGGTTCCGGCATTGCAGTAGAAAGTGTAAGTATTCCTTCCTTTGGGTCTGCCTCGAGGGAGACTAATTGTTCAAGTAAAAGGTGAAGATCGCGTTGCTTTGATGTGAGTTCCAGAGGTTCATCAATGTTGCCTGTAATTATATTCTCTTTTTCCTCTCCTTTAAAAATATTAATAATGACACCAGGTAAACCAAGAGTATATTTTAAAAAAATATTGGGCTTTTGGATCTCTGTATAATACTCAAGGAATGAAACTGGTTTATTTATTCCCTTAATAGTAAGTTGCGTTTTCATTAATTCAAGCTGAAATGGAAGGCTTGTAACTATTTTCGGATAAATTAATGGAGATAAATCACTCCCCAGAGAAGTATTAATATTGATTCCTGCCATTGCTGCCAATCCACCTATTCCAGTTAATCCACTAATTTTAGAAGATCCCTCATATCCTGACGGAACCATGATTGAGGTGGCAATATATTCCTTCGGTGCAAATATTGCAAATATAAGTCCCAGAATACCTGCTAAACCTGCATATTTTAGAAGTGTTAACCTTTCTGCCCAAAGTGGTTTAACTAGAGCAACCAGATCTATTTCATCATCCGTTGCAGACCTTACGGGCTTTTTAGTTTCAGCGACCATCATAGTGAATTTTAGAGAAATATAAACAGGTTGTAATTTGATTATTTTAAAAGGCAGGTTATGGTTCTTCCTTATTTGATAAGATTCACGAGTGTTATTATAGCAATTGAGAATGTACTTAATCCCGATGCAATGGAGATCCACTTTAAAGTGTCATCTGTATTTTTCTTTTCAGGTTTCTTAGGTACGATAATTTCTGATCCAGGCGCAACATGTGGACTCTTGCGGAAAATAAATCCCCGCGTAGTCTTCATTGTCCCATTCGGATATAAAACATAAGTCCTCGACTTGGCTGCACGATCCATATAACCACCCGCCATTTCAACATAATTTCTGATCGAAAAATTTGGATTATAGGTGAGCGCAACGGGATTCATTACACTGCCTGAAACTTTAATGGTCTGCATTTCGCGTGGAATGTTAATCACATCGCCGGCCTGAATCAATAGGTCAATGGACGTTCCAGGACTTTCCATTATTTTATCCAGCTCAATGCCAACCGCAAAGGTTTCCATGTCGGATAAATAAGTTTTTTGTAAGGTTGTATCCATCGCAATCAACAACTTTCTCTTCTCCGATTCAGCAACGGAATGTTTATTTTCCCGTATTAAAGTTGCCCCTTTTGTAAATGCTCCGGGAATTAATCCACCGGCGCGTTTAACAGCATCGGATATTCGTTCATTTTTATCCGTGATTGCAAATGTTCCCTGATAATTTACCTCTCCTAAAATGTTAAATGTACCCTGATCGCGGTACCCTGGTGCCCTCCGCACATAAACTTCATCGAAAGGCTGGAGCTTAAATGCCGCATCAGCAGGGAGCAGTTTTAAATCCCGGGTGAGTGTAAATTGAAAGATGTTGTTTATTTTATCTGTGACTTTAGAAGCCTGTTCATAGCTCAATCGTCGAATTACCTCTACAACAGAAAGATCTGCCTCTTCACGGAAACCTCCTGCCTTGAAAATTAAATCTCCTAGAGTCATGTTATCAAGGTAATCAAAGATATGGGGAGATTGGACCTGACCAGAGATATTAACTGTCCTTATTTCCCTAAGCTGCGAAATCGAACTGATCAGCACACGGTCTTCTTTTTTAAGCAACAAGTCATCTATTCCATTCATTACCTGTCTTACATCAAACGAGATATTTTCAGGTGTGTTATCTTCTTTCATTCTGCTGATCAGGCCTCTGTTCATAAATGCGTCTTCACGCAATCCATCGGCTTTTTTAATAAGATCCGACAACCTCATCCCGGGTATAAGTTCAAAGGCACCTGGATGAAAAACGGCACCTGAGATTCCTACCCTATTGCTAAAACGATCAAGAATATTAGATGTTTTTACAAAGTCCCCATTTTGCAGGTTGAATTTTCCAAAATCAGCCTGGTTTACAGTCTTGATTTCTCTCTCTTTGTCAGTATTTCGGGTCACAGATAATGAATGCGTATAGGCCTCACCACTAAACCCACCGGCAAATTTGATAAGGTCAGCTACTGTTTCGCCTTCTTTAATCTCGAAAATTCCTCTTTGTTTTACCTCTCCATCAATCTCAACATGCGTTTTATAGTTTGGAACAAACAGAATATCCTGTTCACGGAGTTGAACATTTGCCGACGGGTCTGCATTAATCAAAAAGTCATAAATATCAATAATCTTTATAGTTACCCCGTCCCGAATGAGTTTGATTTCGCGGAAAGATCCGTTTTCATTTGGCCCACCAGAAAGGTATAGAGCATTAAATGCCGATGCTGTAGACGGAAGTGTGTAGGTTCCTGGAGCATTTAGCTCTCCCAGGACATTCACTTTTATTGAATGGACACCTCCCATACCAACCTCTGCCCAGGTATTTGGATGGTCGCCTGCCATGCCACTGTAAATGGCCATCAGTCTGCTTTGAATCAATAATTTTCCCTTTTCAAACGATATGCCGGAGATGTATACTGGTCCCACATCAGGAATTGTAATTGCTCCGTTCTTATCAATCGTTAGTTGGTAGGACATTTGTGATGCACCCCATACATTTATAGCTATCTGATCACCAACACCCAGGATATAATTTTGTGGAATCGGAACATTAATTGCTGGTTCAAAGGTTAGACTTTCAGAATTAAAAAGCTGATAACCAAATATTTTACGGGTCTTCTCCGAAACCTTTACCGGAGCCTTGGTCGAGGAATATGCAATATTAGCCGGATTGACAATTGAATTGGTTCCAGGTTGATGGATTGACTTAGGTGAGGTTGCCAATTGCTGCTGTTGTATTCTTAGCATGATCTGATCAATCTGGCTCTGTGTTGCGCCCTGAGATTTGGCCAGTTCAGCTGCCTGATCATTTGTTAGGCCACGATTCTGTACCTCCTGTAAAATCCTTTGAATCTGGCTGTCACTTATACTGTTAATATCAATAGTTGATGCATTTACTTTGCTTTGGCTAAACGCATTCTGTTGGAATACAAGGCAAATAACGAATAGAAGTATTTTATAATGTTTCATATCCATCGAATAGGGAAAATTGTTTGAGTTAAAAGTATTCAAAATATTTGGTTATTTTATACAGCTTCGCCTTCTCAATCACATACCATGACATGTGAAGGATCAGATTCGAACAAACATTTGTACAATAAACAAAGATCCACCTAAATGTTTTTTGTTTATAGTTTGCGAAAATAACTAACTTAATTGTTCCTGAAGCAAAATTTAATCTGTTTTATCTTGTTGTTATCTAAAGTAAACTTAAAATCTTTCAAATAATAGTAACATAAATCGTAATTTTTAAAAGAAGCCGGTTCTTTATTTATTTTTATTTTAAAATTTTTTTAGGAAAATCAATTGGTCAATTATGGGTACCTCACCATTGAACTTTTAATCGAATAATTTTGTTTAAGATTTCGTGACGGGTTTTGGTAACTTGTTTGACCTAATGGCAATAAAACGTTAAATATTGAGGGTCTAATAACCCGTGTTATTTAAGTTTTAAACTGACAGGTGTGAATATTTAAGCTAAAATTCATCTGTTTGTAAGATTGCAGAAATGAATTAAGTAGTATATTTGTAATTATTAATTAAAATTGAATTTTTATCTTATTGATTTGACAGACAATAGATGTATGATATCTTATAATATCCTTATTTTTTGTCTGTTAAGTCAAATTATATGTAATAATAACTTATAATCCTCCTAATATGAAAAGACTTATTCTTCTCCTTTTATTGTTGCTGCCCGGGGTGATTTTTGCATCTGCTCCTTTTATTGTTCCGCAACTTTCTTACAAATTTGCAAATCCAATGATATTTAATTCTGCCGGTACAAATTATTTCCAATTTGATGTTCAGGTTTCCAGTTCTGTTGATACTTATTTGTGGGCAAACCAAATAAAGCTGAGCTTTAATAATAGTGCTTTTGATGGTCCAAGTATTGGTGTTGGATTAATTGGATTGTATGCTACTAATAAATCAGGGTTTCCAGCTAAGGCAAAATACACTGTTACCAATACTGTTACGGGTACTGCTCCGTCTCAAATATGCAATATTGGAATTACTTCAAATGCAAGTGTTGGTACGGCACCTAACAGTAATGATTTTGTATTAGTTACCTCTACTCCAACTACAATGGTGACAGTTTATGCTCCTTTACTTATAGTTACGGGCGATCAATTAGCAGCAATAGACTTTCAACCTTCTGGAATGAATGGTTTTGAACAGTACCAGTCAGCAGCAAATACTGAGGTTTTATATGCCAATCCAAATATTTACGATTCTCATAATTTTTTGACTTCCTATACGGGTAGGATTTATTCAACAACTAATGGCTGGACACAAATTGGAGGATCATTAAATTGGGCAACATCTGTTGCAACTACTGTCTGGGAAGGTACACCAACAATGCCTTCCGGTGTAGCCAATGCCAAGGCTTTGCAGATTCAGAGTCCTGCAACTTTAACAATTCCTGTTGACGGTCAGGTTACAGTAACCGGTACCCCGGGTAATACTGAAATTGGAACTACTAACGGATTAATTATTCAATCGGGTGCCTTAGGAACCGGATCGTTTATTACCAATTCTGTTTCAGGAGCAGGAACTGCACAATCAAATATTTTTATGACTGGTAATGCATGGCATCTGGTTTCTTCTCCAGTCACACAAACTGTTCAGAATTTCCTGACAAACAATAGTAATGTACCAACTAACGGGTCCAACAGGGGAATGATGGATTACAATCCTTCGGGAAATGTGTGGAATTCATTCTTTACTACTGGAGCAGCAAATGGTAGTGTAGGTGCTGGAAGAGGTTTCTGCTTACGTACCTCGGCCGATGGTGTTGTAACCTCTGCAGGGGCATTGCAATATGGAACGGAGAGTCTGTCTGGTCTTATTTCGAACTACTGGAATTGTGTGGGTAACCCATATTCGTCAGCGATTAAGATGAATACAAATGCTGATGCTTCGAATAACTTTATAAGTGTAAACTATACTGCAAATAACCTCGATCCTGCTTATGCTGCAATTTATGTATGGGATCCTGTTTTGAATGGTTACACGGTTTACAATAATTCCTCTTCTGCTGTTAATCTTCCTCAGGGTCAGGCATTCATGGTTAAAATGAATACCTCTGCTACTAATCTGAGTTTCACAGAAGCGATGCAAATACATTCTCCTGCGCTAGCTCTGAAATCAATAAAGAGTGCGTGGCCAACAATTAAATTAAAAGCTTCTATAAACAATACAATCCAGAATTCTACCCTGATCACTTACAACAGTGGAATGACCAAGGGACTTGATCCAACGTTCGATGCCGGATTGTTCAAGGGAGAATCTGATCTTGTGATCTATACCCGGCTTGTGGATGATACAGGAAACCCATTCGCGATTCAGGCGCTTCCGAATAATAACTTTAATGGTATGATTATTCCTGTTGGTATCGAGAGTAAGACAGGTGGTGAGGTTGTATTCACTGCAGATATACTGGATTTACCAGCCGAAGCAAAAGTAATTCTTGAAGATAAGCTTACTTCAACGTTTACAAATCTTGCAACATCATCATATAAAGCAATTATCGCTCCAAATTCTGTTATCGCTGATCGTTTCAGACTACATAATTCAACTTCGACAACGCAGAGTGCAATAGGTGATCCATCAGTAGGGGGCAATAAACTTAATGCTTATGCATATCAGAATGTTGAGATTCGAATCGTGGGTAATGTAACCTCCGAGGCAGTTGCAACATTATATGATGTTACAGGCAAAGCAGTAATCATTAAGAAACTGAGCGAAGGATCATTAAATGTCATCCCGGTTAGCAGTGTCAGTTCAGGACTATATCTGTTGACTGTAAGAGATGGAGTTAATACCCAGACATTCAAAATATTATTAAAGGATTAATAATCTAAAACCTGCATAAATAAAAGCATTAAATAATTTAAGATATGAAAAAGAAAATAGAAGAGATTTCCAAAGAAAATCTTCCCGGTCTTAAAGACAAGAAAATTAGCAGAAAAGAGGCTTTGCGGAAATCGGGGTTTATTGCCCTTTCTGCGGCTACAACTTTGATTTTGTTGGGCAGTCCTAACAAAGCTGCTGCCACATCGCCCGTGAATCCACCACCGTGGCCATAAATAACAGTGCCTTACAGGCATGAGTTACAAAAATAGAATAACAGCCTGGAATTGATCGGACGATTGATTTCAGGCTGTTGTTTTTCAGGTCCGGGCCTGACCTCTTCAGGGCCTTAACAAGGGATCAGATAAAAAAGTTGTGGACATTAATTTTCTTTAAACGATTTGATAGGTACTATTTATATGACAATTTCTTATTCTATTGGATAAAACCTGTTAATAAATGCTTAAAGGTGCA
>CAINLJ010000224.1 GCA_903850335.1 uncultured Bacteroidia bacterium
ATACCTAACTGATCGGCTTAGCGGATTTTCAATCTCTTCAATTCTATATCCACAAATTAGACCTTTAATCAAATCAGCGTTAGGGTTCAAGTTAGCGTTCTTAAAGAACGATTCAAAGGCTGCATTTTCGTCAAATGGTTTTAGAAACTGCAAAAGGTCTTTTGTCTGTTCTTTACTCATTTTGTTAATTGTTTTGGTTTTTGCTATGCTGGCTGCCGAAGTTTCGCAGCTACCCAGGAAGAGTGACTTTTACCACAAAACTTGATTAGAAAAACTAAACTTTGATTAACCGCTAAACTTTAGAGGAACCACAAAACCCCGCTTGTGGGTAAGTGCTGCTATGCGATCGTTTTTTTTTCGTTAATGCGTCCATAGAAGTATGAAATCTTGTTTTCAATATCGTCATAGGTTACAACTTGTTTTTTCCTGTTGAATTCAAAGTAGCTCAAAAGGCCAAAGTCACCTGAGCACATAGCTGTATGTGCAAATAAAACACTAGAAATAGTCATCGTCCAATTTGTATTAACTATAAAAAACAAAACCGTCAATAAAGAAGTGATAATGACAAATGGTGCAAGTGCAACTATTTCAAATTCTTTCTTATTTGCCACAAACTTGTCTGCCAACGCCATAAAGTAGAATTTTTTCAGGTTAGCGTCATACGAAGTATTTATGGCCCCTTGTGATTTGTATGCTAATACGTGAATGTATTCATGTAGTGGAAGCAAGGCAAATGCAATTGCAAGCCCGTATGAAAAATGAGTGAAACGGTCACCAAAAATATAATTTGGTGAGTTGTTACCTTGCACAAAAAGGTATCCAACAAGTCCAAAAACAATGAAGTTACTTAGATAATAAAAAACTGAATATTTTGTCCGTTTTTTCATATAGATCCTTATGAAAGGCACAAGTTCATTATGTCCTAACTTGTCAATCAGAACATAACCGTTTTCAATTAATTCGTCCGGTTTAATTTTCATTTTTATAGTGTCGTTTTAAAATACCGCATAACTTTTTTCTTTGACTATTATATATCTCCGTTCACAATTAGTTCGGAATATTTTTCAGTTGTCAAGTTGATTTTCAAGCTGATATAGCAATTTCCACCATCGATAACATTAACCAAGTATTTTACCTAACAAAATAAACTTTTTTGATTTTATTATTTTCAACCTCATAGATAGCAACGGCTTCTATTATTTTGTCAGCAAACTGAACCCGCTCTTTGTCAATAACAATGTTTCCTTGTACAATTCGCCCTAATAACTCACAATGTAAATTAGGTGTGTTGTCAAATTTTTTAGAGTATGATTTTCGCATATCTTCTTTGCCTTTGCTTATTAATTTGTCAGGATAAGTATAAATCTCAACATCATCTGCATAGGGTTCTAAAAAAGCGTCTGTATTTCTACAGTTATACGCATTTAATTGTCGTTGTGCCAATGCGGTTGGTGTTTCTTCAATTAATGTTTCGGGATTAAAAACTACCCCTCTATTGATTACACGAGATATTTTTGTGATGTTTTCAATCGTTTCAATGGGATTGGCATTTAGCAAAATTAGATTCGCTTTTTTACCAACTGTAATAGTACCAAAGTCACTTTCTTTATTTAAAATTTTTGCTCCGTTGATAGTTGAAGCTTGAATAATTTGCCAATTGTCCATCCCACTTTTTTGCATTGCTTTTAATTCGGCTAAATAAGAAGAAGCGTGTAAAGTTCCTATGTTTCCAGCATCTGTTCCCGTAGCAATTAAAACACCTCCATCTGATAGTTTTTTGAGATTTTCTAAGCAGATAGCATTTGCTTTATTCCCTTTTTCAACTGCTTCTTCAGAATTAAAACGCTTTTTGTATCTGTTAATTAGCAATGTATCTGATAGATGTTTCAAATCTAAAAGGGAACCTAATTGAAATGGATCGGCTTTTATAAGCTCGTAATTGCTAAAATTATTATTTTGCCCAAAAGTGTTGCTATAACCATCGTAAACTATTAATGTTGGGCAAAGTATTATTTTTTTTCTTTTTAGTAATTGCACAAAATCATCTTTTATAACTTCATCATCAATACTATGTACCAAATAGTCACTGCCATTTTCCACCGCAAGTTGAGCCGTTATTCTTTGAGTAGTATGAACGGCTACTTTTAAATTATTTTTATGTGCTTCTTCAATAATTGCTTTAACAGAAGGTAAATTTTTTCTTGCACTGGCTTCAACATCTAAACCATCTCTACCTGCTATATACCATATTTTGATAAAATCTGGATGAAATGGTAATTGTTTTTGTACCATTTTTATTCCATCTTCAATTGTATTAACCAGATTAAAAGGTTCGTCATCGTTTAAATTTTCATATACTTTTGGTTCGTAAGTTGTAATTAGTGGACCAGCCATATAAATGGACGGAGCATAATCTGCATTTTTAAATACTTCTTTTTGTTTCAAAAAGTTGTTGGTTGCTCCTACATCAATTACATTGGTAATGCCATTTTGTAGATATCTTCGTAATTTGTCTTCCATAGTTTGATGCGACAATTCAATTTCTCTATTGTATGGCATTTTATTTCTTAAATCAATAACATCCGGACGGGTATATAAACCGCCATTTTGAAAAAAGTGAATATGTGCATCGGTTAATCCTGGAAAAAGGTATTTGTCTTTTCCATCAATTATAATTGCATTAGCTGGGATTTTTGTTTTTCCGCTTGCCTGAATATTTGAAATCAAATCATTGGTAATAATCACCGTCTGATTGGGAATATATTTTTGCTTTTCTACATCAGCAACAGTTACGTTAGTTATATATGTCTGAGCAAAAAGCGAAAAAAATGAGACTATAAATAAGACTGCAATAAGGATTTTTTTTGTCATAATTTTTTTCGTTGAATAATTTTTATTGCTATTTTTTTGTCTGTTGTTGGTTTGTCGGTCATCCGCTACGCTTGCACCTAACGGCTGCGGTTATAAAACGAACGGGACTGCGTGTTTGTTTAACTATCCCCCCGGGAAATATTGCCAGCGGATGAGAAAGTTGGCGAACAACCGAAACCGATTTGTTTTATGTGCCGTTGTAGCGGCTGGCATTTTCCAGATAATTGTTGCCACCATGCTGAATTTTCTAATGGAATTTCTCACCTTCTGGCAGCATTTCAATAATTTCTTTCATGCGCTTTTCTCTTGTCAATTGTTTTTTTGCGGTCTGAAGGCGAAATCCAATGGAGAAAAGATTTGTCTTATTGAGACCCCTAAAAAACGCTTGTAAGCCTACGGCTAACTGCTTCTGGTTTTTTCAAGAATTCCTGTTTTATTTTTGCCTGGGCAGTAGTGTGTGCAGTTGAGTTTGTGGACAATCGGAGATCCAGAAAGCGTATTGGTAAGCCAGGCTTGTGGTTCTATATTGTTGATTTTACAAGTGGCCAGCAGGGAATAGATTACTGCTGATCGATGAGCAGCCTCATGAGACCCTGCAAACATATAGTTGCGCCTACTTAAAGCGACAGGTCTGGTACTGTTTTCGATAAGGTTGTTGTCTATCTGGAACCGTCCATCTTCAATATACCTGATCAGCCGTGGCCACAAGGTAAGTGTTTAGGCAATATCCCGGCCGATTGCACTCCTGGTCAATACAGGGATTGGTGTTTCATCTGCCATCAGGTAATCCGACAACAGTATCTTTAACAATAATGTCCGGTACAGGTGTTCGATATGGGTGCATCCGGCGTTGAACCACCCACCGATATTTGATTCTGCAAGGTGTAACCCCTGGCGTTTGAGAATTTGTGAAAGACGGTAAAATAATAAATGGTCAACAAATTTACTGACCATTAAACAGGCGATCACCGATGGACATGCATTGCCTTTAGGAATGGGAAGCGAGGGAAGTTCTGCGATGGCTATTTTAGTTGACTCGTCGTTCGATTCAACGATATATTTTGGCCGGACAATCCGGCGCACATAGATATTGGCAGCCTCGTATTCAAGTATTTCGGTGATGGCTTCGCCAATCTTTTTTGATCCTTCAGGAATATTCTCCGGCTCAATTACTTCAATTTTGCGGGGTAGGTGTGCTGGTAGCTCTGACCGCAGCGGCTGTTTCTTCTCTTTCTCCGGTTTTGCACGGTTATAAGTGATTTCTTCAAGTGGTTTTTCAACCTGTAATTCCTGCGGCAGGTCGAACAAGCTAAGTTGTCCGGGAGCAGGAGATATAAACCGTTCACTTTTGGCTACGAAAACAAGACGTTTTAACTCGGCAAGCTGGTGTTTAAGCAGGGCCACTTCAGATTTGAAGCAGACTAATTCAGCCTTAAAGGATATTAACTCCTCATATTCTGCCTTCGTTATTGTTATCGTTTCTGTGCCTGTCATGACACAAATATAGAACGAAGATATTTAGCAAACAAACAGTTTTACAGATACTTATCAACGTTATTCTGTGGGAAAAAACGAACCCTTTTGTTTGCATTTCTCATCGAAATACCAGTAATTATCATGGTCCTCTTCTCTTGTAATGTCATACCTTTTTTGCCCACAAGTTATACCAATTTATCCGATCTCAAAAGATGCTAACCGCCGTTGGCTTACGCTAAAACTAAAAGCAATAGTATATATCTTTTCATTTTTTGAATTATTATAAAGCTAAAACTTGTATTTCTTGAATTCTTAGTAAAATAATATTTTCATCATGTCATTGTTATTTTTTGTATTAAAATTGCGATAGATTCTTGCCTATGCGCTGCAATGACTGCTTACAGTTTTGGGTTTGGCGTAGTGGCGGATTTTAGCACAAAAGTTCAATCGAAGAGCTGCACTTGAACCAACTACAAAACTCTCACACGAAGCTCTGCTCCGGCCATTACGCCAAACCGGTGCTACCGGCTGTTTTTCTTATGCGCCAAGCCATTATTTTTTGTCTGCTGTAAATCTATTTCTGTCCACATCGTCCAAAAAAGCAATCAGGTTAGTAAAATAATTCTGTTGATCATCATACATACTTAAGTGGCCTCCATTTGGGCATAGGTAAGTTCTACTGTTCGGAATAAGTTGACCTTCTCTTTTCATGTCCTCCGGGTTCATTTCATCATGTATTCCGCCAAGAACAAGCGTTGGAACTTTGATATTGGTTAATCTATCCCACATTTCCCAATCTTTAAAATTGCCGGTAACATGAAATTCGTCTACACCTTGCATATGTATATAGATTGAATGATTTGCTTTTTTGAATGCTCTCATTAATGGCTCTGGCCAATTCTCAACCGGCATACGGCAAACATTACGAGTGTAAAGTTTATTCATCAGCAAATTTTGGTATTCAGGCGAATCATAAAGTTTATGTTTGTCTAACGAATCAAAAGTTGCTAATTCTTCTTTTGTCAAAAACTCATTCTTTTGCTTATTGCTGTAACTAACGTAACTCTTAATGCCTGCGGTCATATTAGATAGTACAGCAGCCTTCACATGACTTTGATATTTCTCTAAATATTCCATTGCTAACATACTGCCCCACGAATGCCCCAACAAATAGAAGTTTTCTAATCCAAGACCTTTTCTCACTTGTTCTACTTCTTCTACATAGCGTGGAATATTCCAAAGAGAGGTATCTGTCGGAACATCAGAATTTCCAACACCCAGCTGGTCGTAATAATAAAATTCAATTCCTACTTTGGGTAGAAAATCTTCAAAGCACTCAAAATAGTCGTGGGTGAAACCTGGACCACCATGGAGCAACAGAACCTTGATTTTTCCATCACCCACTTTTTTTGTCCAAACATAATACTTGCCGTCAACCTGTATCATTTTGCATCCGCCTGTTTTTATTTCGTAATTTGTTGTTTTTTCTTGGGTTGAAGCTGTGTTGACAGTTTTAGGCGATTGATTGCAAAACCAGAAGCTAGTTGCAATAAGAATTGTGATAATAAAATTTCTCATTTTTATTGTTTTAGTTAAAGTTATTGAATTCGTCCGATGTCCTCCAAAATAGCTGCTAACGGTTGGCGATATGAAAAGTTGCCGAATGCGAGTGATTTTCTATCAAGTTACACAAAAGTTGAAGCGGGCTACTATTCTGGAATAACCAGCTGAACCGGCAATTTTTTATTCTGCGTGTTGTGTTGCTGTTTTTTCTATTTTTTATTAGACCTGAATTCGGTGAATTCTTTCATTTTATCAACAAGTTGGTCAAATGAAAACCTATCGGTATTGTTTTTTCCTATATACCGAAATAGTTCATTACCCTCTGTGTCTAATATTATTAACGCAGGGTAATGAACAATCTGCCCATGAAATGAATAGCCATCTGGAATATTATATAATTTAGCCAGGTTAGCTTCAGGGTCTCGATAAATTGGAAATTTGGTTGATTCATTGTCTAATAATTTTCCTGACCATTCTACAATTTCTTTTTCAGTGTCGGGCTTAATAAATACTTGGATAACGTTTGGAAGCGTTGCTGATCTATTGATATAATCATGGGTATGTCTCAGGCAATATGGACATTCTGTCTTTAGTAAAAAATGTAAAACAACAAATTTACCCTTTGCTTCATTTAAAACAAAATGACTGGAATCAGTAACTGAGTTCATTTCAAAATTGACAGGATTCTGAGCTTTATTGATAATTGGCATCATCAGAAAAGCAATAGCTAAAATAAATGGCTCTTTAATTTTCATTATTTTCTTTTTAATTTTTAATTCTATAATTTCAATTAATTCAAAATTTCTGAATGTTTCTCATGGGTTATTTTATCTTGATAAGAATCAAATTTTGTTAATTTTTAACTCAAAAAAAATACCATTTAGCATTATTGGTTTATCGGATTCTTTGACGAATTAGCACACAACGGTTTGGCACTTGGCGAAGGGGACCGGTCCGGAGCATTCAAGGTTCGAACTGGTACAATGCCCAATGCGGGTGGGGAGTTTGGAAGGAATCGTTCGCCGCCGCTTTTGCTAAGTGCCTGTTATGTTGCGTTTTTCTTTATGTCGTCATGGGATTAATTTGTATCTGCCCGCCTATTGCCCTTAATACTTTCATAATTGTCTCAAACTGAGGTTTAGATCCATCCGATAAGGCTTTGTATAAACTTGGTCTACTTAATCCAGTTTCTTGAGCAATTTTTGTCATCCCAATTGATTTTGCAATATGTCCTATTGCTGTAATTACATCAGAATCACTTCCTTCTGCTAATACAGCATTAAGATATTCCGCAATAATTTCGTTACTATCTAAATAGTCTGCTATATCAAATTTTGAAGTTTCCATTATTATACTAATTTAATTCGTTTTAAAATCTCTTTTGCCCTTTCAATGTCTCTCAGTTGGGTTGACTTATCTCCACCTATAAGCAGAATAATAATTTTTCCGTCTGATTCTTTAAAATATACTCTATATCCTTTAGCGTAGTCAATTTTTAGTTCAAGAATCCCATTGCCAACAGGTTCACAAGGGCCGAAGTGCTCATCGTTCTCTATCTTTTGAATACGAAACAATATTTTGGCTTTAGCTCTTAAATCTTTTAGTTTTCTCAGCCATTTGTCAAAATTGTCTGTTTTTTCAATTTTGTACATTCAATTATGTGTATTCATTTGGATACAATATTACGCAATCTTTTCTATTCGTGAAAGATTTAATTCAAAATTCTTTAGAATAATTCATGACATTTAAGGATTTGGGCATAGGCTTTTTAAAATGCACCATAACGTAGGAAGCTACACGCAGGTGCGGACTGCGGGCGATTTCCTGTCAAGCCGTAAAGCAGCCCGGGCGGAAAGATGCACACCGAAAACCACTGCTGCCGGATTTGCGGGTAGCTGATGTTATGGGTTAGTGCCTTCTATTTTACATTATTGATGCCATTTACTGTCATCAATAGGAATTCTAAACTTTTACTATAATCTAAATCCTCGTATTCTAACCCAAGTTTTTTTACGTTCGAATAATAGTTTTTGATCTTATTGTAGTAGTTCTTTTCTAATTGAACTGAAGTGGCTAATTGTCCAATCTTTTCAATTAAAAACCATTTCTCCATTAATCGTGCTGTTCTCCCATTCCCATCCTGAAACGGATGTATTTTTACAAACACCAAATGAATTAATGCAGCGTAATAAAAAACTTCAAATGGATTTAAATCCTTCTTAATTAGTAAGTCAATATCTTCGAATAATTTGTCCATTTCTCTTTTCACAATTTCAGGTCCTGCCGCAACGTATTCAATTTTATCTTCGCTATTAATTACAAACATTGGATTTGTCCTGATTAGTCCTTGCTGGCTTTTGGGCAGAAGCTTTGAACTAAGGATTGAATGAGCTTTTTGAACGTTTTTAAGATTTAATTCATGGTTGTCTATAAAATCATATGCAGCATATAAATCGTCAGCTTTTCTGGTATAGTCGGGTCTAAATTTGACGTTTAGAAATTTATGCTTGAAATAGCTGTCAAAGTCAATATTTTCTCCCTCAATTTTGGAAGAATATACCGATGAAACTGATTTGTAAAATTGGAAATAGTCAACTGGCATCTCGACTCTCTCAATTCTATCTAATTTATCTAAAGGAGATTCATTCACATTTTTAGTGAAATCGTCAAGAAGTTGTGAAGTCAATATTTTAAATTCCATAATAAGTTGTCATTTATACAAAGATAACTTTTTCTGCTACTGAATTCTCTCTCCACAAATTCCACACTGCTGATGAACTATCCAGGCATTTCCCATAACGTTTGAGTGTAGCGGCAGTAAGGCATAACGAGCTTCGTCACTGTCAAGCTACACCGAAGTTTATGCGGGGCAGAATGCTCGAATACAACGGAAAC
>CAINLJ010000225.1 GCA_903850335.1 uncultured Bacteroidia bacterium
CTGAGGGATTCCTCTTGTGGTCATAAGAAAAGTCATTGCAGCCTTAGCCTTTGGGATGTCCGCCCCAATGGCTGTGAAATATCGCTCAGTATCGTGATTTTCCGCAAACACTACAAGGTTATCCGCTTTGGGATAGAGGTAATCGAGTGCGAGTGTTTCATAAATATGATTGAATCCCCAATCTTCTGTCATAGCCTTGACCAATGCATTCTGAACCGGGAAATCCATAAGACTTGTAAGGTATGAAACATATCCGTTTGGATTGATTTTTCCTCGCTGCCAAAAGGAAACATTTG
Source organism: uncultured Bacteroidia bacterium (assembly GCA_903850335.1). Classification (GTDB taxonomy): domain Bacteria; phylum Bacteroidota; class Bacteroidia; order Bacteroidales; family Prolixibacteraceae; genus JAAFHB01. The sequence goes on from CAINLJ010000225.1 coordinate 297, forward strand.
CAGGATTTATATGCCATTCTTCACCTACGATATTAAAATTTGGGTACTCATCCATGACACTCTTAGTCCAGTTGGCCATCATCTGTTTGTCAGGATATGAATAAGTGTCCATCCTGATTCCTTCTAACCCAACATATTCAATCCACCATATGGAATTTTGAATTAAATAATTGGCTAAATAGGTATTACGACCGTTCAGATCGGGCATACTGGGAACAAACCATCCATCCGTATATCCCTTAGAATCACTCTCGGAAGCATAGGGATCTTGTATGGTAGTCTTTTTGTGATTCGTGATTTTAAAGTTTGGATATCCGTTAATCCAGTCTTTCATTGGCATATCCTTCATCCACCAGTGATTTGAACCGATATGGTTGAATATCATATCCATGACTGTCTTAATTCCTCTTTTTTTGGCCTCTGTACACAATTGTACATAATCGGAGTTGGTGCCATACCTGCTGTCAACCTTATAAAAATCGGTTGTGGAATAGCCGTGATAGGATACTTGTGGCATATTGTTTTCAAGCACAGGATTTAACCAGAGTGCTGTGAATCCATTGTCACGGATATAGTCAAGATGGTCAATAATCCCTTTCAGGTCACCACCGTGATGACCATTCGGATCGGATCGGTTCGGTTTTTCAAGCACATCGGGTCTTGAATCATTTGAAGGGTCACCGTTGGCAAAACGGTCCGGCATGATAAGATACATTACATCTGAGTTGTTGAACCCTACCCTTTGTGCAGAACCTTTCTCACGGGCCTTTAATTCATAGGACGTTGAAATAATTGTTTTTGTACCTTGCTGAAAAAGTATTTCAAACTTTCCCGGCTTTACGGACGGAGATAGTCGCAGATCCAGAAAGAGGTAATTTGGATTTTCAACACACGTGGTGGACACCAGATCTACTCCTTCGTAATTTATTACCGGTTTGGTTTCTGAAATTCGTTCCCCGTAAACCATTAATTGCAACGAAGGGTTTTTGAAACCGGTCCACCAACAGGGAGGTTCTACCCGGGAAAGTTCGGGTTTGACAGGTTTGTTAGCTGCCAACGCCAGATTCAGATTAAGAAGGAGGATTATCAGTACGACAATTTCCGTGATTTTAAACCTTTTAATGTTCATATTAATTTTGTTTAAGTTGTACCTCAGTGGTTTCCGATCCCTCAATTAACTGTTCCTTATCATATAGCTTGATTAATAGGCTTATATTAGAAAGATTCTGAATACTTACTGAAAGTTTGTTAACTCTTATTTCGAGGATTCTGTCTCTGAAATTAATCCGGAATGAATATGAATTCCATTTCTCCGGGATAAAAGGCGCAAGGGATATTTGTCCTTCCTTTATACGCATGCCTCCAAAGCCTTTCACAAATGCCATCCATGTGCCACCCATTGAGGTAATGTGGCATCCGTCGGCTGTATCATTATTGTAATCATCAAGATCCAAACGAGCCGTTCTCAGGTAAAGTTCATAGGCTTTTTTCTGGTAGCCTGTTGCGCTGGCAAGTATAGTATGGATGCATGGTGATAACGAAGATTCATGAACAGTATAGGGTTCATAGAAATCGAAGTGCCTTTTAATAGTCTCCTTATCATAGTCACCTTCAAATATCATCATACTCTGAAGGGTATCAGCCTGCTTGATATAGGGAGACCGCAAAATCCTGTCCCACGACCAGTTTTGGTTAATGGGTCGTTGATCTGCCGGTATCTCAGAAGTTGTCCTGAAGATCTTATCCAGAAAACCATCCTGCTGCAAAAATATATCTCTTTTTGCATCGTATGCAAAGTACATATTTTGAATGATATGTTGCCATTTCGAAGTTTCGTTCTCCTCATTAAAGTGCCATTTTTCAATCAGTTGCTTATATTGTAACTGATGGTTGTCCTTTAAATACCGGATTACTTCGAGAGTGAACGACAAGGTCCAGGATGCTATTCGGTTAGTATGGTAATTGTTATTTACATTATTTTCATATTCATTCGGACCAGTAACACCAAGGATCACATATTTTTGTTTTTCGTCTGACCAGTTAACCCTTTGTGCCCAGAATCTAGAAATGGCAAGAAGCACTTCAAATCCATTTGGGGCGAGGTAATCCCAGTCGTCAGTATACCGTATATAATCGAAAATCGCATAGGCAATAGCCCCGTTTCTATGGATTTCCTCAAAGGTAATTTCCCATTCATTATGGCACTCTTCTCCATTCATTGTCACCATTGGATAGAGAGCAGCTCCACTGTTAAATCCTAACATTTCGGCATTCTCAATTGCTTTGGCAAGGTGTTTATGTCTGTATTTTAATAGATTACGTGAGACCTGAACGGGTGCCGTGGCAAGGAAAAATGGAAGACAAAAAGCTTCGGTATCCCAATACGTTGAGCCACCATATTTTTCTCCGGTAAATCCTTTGGGACCAATATTTAACCTCTCATCTTCGCCTGTATAGGTTTGGTGGAGCTGGAAGATATTAAAACGAATACCCTGCTGCGCGGCAATATCCCCTTCGATTATGATGTCACTTGTTTTCCATTTATTAAGCCAGGCTTGCGAATGTTCCGACTCCAGAAGGTCGAAACCCTTAAGAAAGGCTGTGTTAAGATGACTTGTTGCAGCACTTATCAAATTCTCTTTCGGGACATTCTCGGATGAGACAATAACACCATATTTTTCGATTGAAACGGTTTCCCCTTCGTTGATAGTTAAAGGAATAATGTTTGCTATGAATTTAGCACGGTTCTCAACATCGGCTTGAAATTCAAAACTTTTTCCATCCCGGAATATTTTTATTTTCATCCCGGCACAGACGTGAAATAACGTTTTGCGTACTTCGGCTACAATATAACCTTCACCAGATTTTATGTTTACGTCAACTTCGTCCCAAAATTTTTCGTCATAGTTGGCATCCTCGTTACGTATATCAAAATCCAGATAGGGGGTCAGGGTTATTTTGCCGGAAAAATTTACTGCTGTGATTGAGTATCTTATGGCTCCAATTTCGGAATCAACAATACTCAGAAATCTTTTTGTAGTTACTTTAATTTGTTTGCCGGAAGGTAAAAGAGCAGTGAATTCACGGGTTAGATGACCCATCTGCATATTCAGTTCACGTTTAAAATCCAATATTTTAGCGGTGTTAAGATCGAGCGTTTCGTTCTCAATTTTAACATCTATTCCAACCCAGTTCGCGGCGTTCAGAACTTTTGCAAAATAACGGGGATAGCCATTTTTCCACCAGCCAACCCTTGTTTTGTCGGGGTAATACACCCCTGCAACATAATTTCCCTGCAGTGAATCTCCGGTAAACTTCTCTTCGAAATTGGCCCTGTGGCCAATTCTTCCGTTACCCAGACTCATGAGGCTCTCAGTAATCCGGTTGTACGCTGGATGGAAGGATTTTTCAATGATTTTCCATCCGTCGTGTATGATATAATCTTTCATAGTACTGTCCTGTTTTAATTTTTTAACGGGTGTCAAAAATCACTGGAAATACAATGCTGACAACTCGTTAAAATTGAAATTTTGAAATCCGGGGATTACAAAGTCTGCATTTTTTAAATTCTCTGGCTGTCCAATTCCAATTATATGCATTCCTGCATTTCGGGCAGCGTCAATGCCGGCCTGAGCATCCTCGAAAACCAGACAACTTTCAGGTCTCACACCCAGTTCTGCTGCACCCTTCAGGAATACCTCAGGGTCAGGCTTTGCTATGCTCACCTTATTCCCATCGATCACAGCATCAAATTTTTCAGTTAATTTGATTTTATCGAGAATGGCGGTTGCATTTTTGCTGGCAGAACCCAGTGCAATCAGAATTCCTTCTGATCTTAATTCATCCAGAAATTGAATCACTCCCGGAAGAATTTCATCCGGTGTCATTTCGTTGATGTATGACACGTATAAGTTATTTTTCCTTTCTGCAAGTAAATTTTTCTGAGATGGGTCTATATTTATGTGACCCACTTCCAGAAGGATATCCAGAGATGCCATACGGCTTACTCCCTTAAGGCGTTCATTTTCTGTTTCCGGGAAATTAAATCCAAGTTCACTGGCAATTTTTCCCCAGGCAATAAAATGATATCTGGCTGTGTCAACGACAACTCCGTCCAGGTCGAATAAACATGCTTTAATATTCAAAACTTAAGTTTTAGAAGTATTAATATATTCTTTTACGAATACCACTGATACGGCTGCCAAAACCATTGAAAGTCCTGCAATACCTAGCATTAGTATGGCATTTCCGCCAACCAGCGTGAGGACAACTCCGCCTAGCGCTCCTGCAGTTAATTGTGGAATTGTAATTGTAGCGTTGAAAATGCCCATGTAGACCCCCATTTTATCGGATGGTAATGCCGCTGAGAGAATTGCATAGGGCATAGCAAGTATTGCTGCCCAGGCAATGCCGATCCCGGCCATTGAAAATATAAGGCCATACTTTTCTTTGATAAAGATCATTGAGATAAGGCCGACTCCCCCAGCAATTAACGAGAGCATATAGATCGTTTTACGGCCAAAGCGGTTTGCAAGTCTTGCCATAATCACCGAGAACAAAGCACCGAACAAACTGTAAACCGCGAAGATAACACCCACCCAGTTTCCTGCCTCGTTATAACCAGCGGAAGTGGAGTCACCGGCTACAGTGTTCCACACGTTCTGTGCCACACCTGGTGTTGTATAGACCCACATCAGGAATAGGGCAAACCACGAAAAGAACTGAACAATAGCCAAACGCCACATGGTTACCGGTATCTCCTTTAACAGTGTGAAGAAGGAACTTTTTTTTACATCTTCCTGTTTAAGCTGGTAATACTTCTTGTATTCCTCCGGTGGAAACTCTTTAGTCCTGAAACTTGTCCATAAAACGGATAGCAACAAGGCGCTGCCACCAAAATAAAATGCCCAGATGACCGTAGGCGCAACCTTTTCGCCCGCGGCCGGAACATTGGAGACTCCTAACCAGGTTAATATAAAAGGTAAAAGTGAGCCAATTACGGCACCAGCATTAATTAAGAAACTCTGAACCGAATATCCCTGATTCCGCTGTTCTTCAGAAACCATGTCACCTACAAGTGCCCTAAAAGGTTGCATAGTGACATTAAATGAGGTATCCATAAAGAGGAGCATAAATGCGCCGAAGAACAAGGGAGGTAGGATGTAAGAGAAAAATTCTGAATTTGGCATAAAAAACATGGCCATAGCCGATACAATTGCCCCCAAAAGAATGTATGGAATTCTGCGGCCAAGTCTCGTCCATGTGTTATCGCTGAATAAGCCGATTATGGGTTGTACAATCAAGCCGGCAAGCGGGGCGGCAAGCCAGAAATAACTCAAATGATCAACATCGGAACCTAAGGCAGATAATATCCGGCTTGTATTACCATTTTGAAGTGAATAGCCAATCTGGACACCCATAAAGCCAAAGCTCATATTCCAGATTGACCAAAAGGAGAGACGTGGTTTTTTTTCCATAATAATAGTTACTGTTTGATAATCAGAATTAAAGCTGGTCATTAAATTAATAGCACTAAGATGAGTCAAAATTACTGACAGGAAATCCTATAAGCATTTGATCACAAAAGCAAAGAATCGTCCAAACTAAATCAGACAATTATAACACCAAAATCCTGATAATAGAAATCACCGTAAATCCGGACGGAATTACGATTTATAGGGGAAAGTCAATTAATATTCGTGGCAAATATAATTGGGAAAAATAATAAAAGCAACTACTAAACGCTTTTAAATCAAAATAATAATTCACTATTCTTTAAATCCCTTTATGCAAACGTTTGCGACGTACGAAGATTTTTAAATCTTCTTAGTAGATTCCCGGATTACAAGATTAGTTTCGACAAAAAAAGTTTCCCCGGGTCCGGTTCTTTGAGCCTCTATGCGTTCTAAAAGAACTGTGGCAGCTCTTGTTCCCATTTCGTAGCCATGCTGGTCGACCGAGCTTAATGTAGGTGTAGTGATATCGGAATAGCTACCTGCTGAAAATCCCATGATGGCTACTTTATCGGGAATGCCAATCCCCATTTTCTGTAAGGTTTTCATTGCCCCGACGGCAGTCAGGTCGTTTACTGCAAAAATAGCGTCAGGCGGAGATTGTAAATGAATTAATTTTCGTGTGGCTACCGACGCAAGATCAAACGAATCAGCAGTAATAACATACTCTTCAAGATAAGGCATATTGTGTTTGAGCAGGGCCTCCTTGTAACCTTCCAGCCTGTACCTTCCGATTTCGAGTGAACTGGATGCTGCAAGATGAGCGATCCGTTTACAACCTGATTCTATTAAATGACAAACAGCGTTGAAGGCAGCTTTTTTATCATCAATAATTACGCTGTCAGAATCGAAACCCGGTGGCACCCTGTCAAAGAAGACAATAGGTATACCACTCTCCTCAATATTTTGTAAATGGTTATAGTCATTTGTTTCTTTCGAGATGGAGATAAGTGCCCCCTCTACACGGTTTGAGAGCAGAGCCTGCGCATTTATGATCTCTCGCTCGTATTTTTCGTTCGACTGGCAGATCATTACATTGTAACCTGCATCGTATGCAACATCCTCGATGCCACTAATTACCGAAGAGAAAAAATAATGTACAAGCTCAGGGATTATAACCCCGATCGTATTCGTTTTACTGCTCTTTAGTGAAAGAGCAACTGCATTAGGCTTATAATGAAGCTTTTTCGCAAGTTCATTCACAGCATCTTTTGTGTCACGGCTTATATCCGGATGATCTTTCAGTGCGCGGGAAACGGTTGACGCTGAAATGCCAAGTGCCCTGGCAATGTCTTTTATTGTAACCTGACTGTTCATCAATGGATTTGGTTCAGTTCTTTTTTAACTTTACTAAAGTAATAATAATTCCAGTATTAACAATGGAATTACTTATGTAGAATGATTCAAAATTTGAAAATTGAATCCGGTAGGTTGAAGATTTTTTTCATCTGAAAATGAGCTAAAAAAAACATGTTGTATAACATATTTGATGCAAACGTCACCGCAAACGTTTGCATAACAATATTTGCATTTAACACAAATTAAGGATGTTAAAATTGTGTTAAAAATGTATTTATTTGTAA
>CAINLJ010000226.1 GCA_903850335.1 uncultured Bacteroidia bacterium
AGGAACGTTGAGGCAATATGAGAATAACAACTTTGTTAATTTTCTTATCAGTCTATTTGGTGAAGCGATTACAGGCGAATTGATAGAGCGGTATTTTATAGGAACATCAAAGCATTGGCCGGGATCCTCTATCTTTTGGCAAATCGGATCAGATAAGAAAATCAGAACCGGGAAGATCATGTTATATAATGCGATTACAGGCAAAAGGGTTAAGGAACCGTTCAATCATATCCAATGGGTACATAAATTGATTAATCAGCCTGAATTTGAGTTAAAACAGTGCCTATTTGGTGAACATCTTTTGATTGATAAGATAAAGCCGGCTGCAATAGTTGAGAGCGAAAAGACAGCCATTATAAGCAGTGTATATTTGCCTCAATTCCTTTGGTTGGCCGTTGGATCACTTACAAATCTAAACTTTGAAAAGTGTCTTATACTGGCAGGGCGAAAGGTTGTTTTATATCCTGACTTAAACGGATTTGATAAATGGACTATTAAGTCCAAAGAATTAACCGAGCGAATCCCAGGAACGAAGTTTGTAATATCCGATTTATTGGAGAGATCAGCCACAGAAGCGGAACGGGCGAAGGGTTTAGATTTGGCAGACTATTTAATAAGATTTAATTTGGAAGAGTTCAGGGATAAACAATCTGAGAAAGTAATACAAGTTGAACTTGCACCCGATGACAGCCCGGCACTGTCTCCAGATCATTGGTTGAACAGTTGCCACCTATTGCCCGGACATATTGATTCATTATCCTTTGTGGAATCATTGCCATTTTACCCCTAAAATGGTGCAAAAACGTTCAAAAAGTGCACAAAAAAGGAGAGATTTAACCATGTTTTAAGTCTCTTTTTTGCATTAAATCGGATCAATTACAGGTTGAATCAAACAATATATGTTTAAACATTTGATATTAATATCACATAGATTGACAGGCTAACAGGTTGACAATAAGGGGGAGGAGGGGTCTAAGGTAAAGTCAATCCCCCCAAACCACGTCGGTAGCGTCTTTTGTATGAACTTGATTTTTGAAACTTTTCTGCCAATTTAGGAGTTATGACCGTATCAAAATAAAGTTGAGGCCAGTTTGTATCAGTGTAAAATTGCGCCCAGTAAAATTTCATTGAAAGGTAAAAAGCGAATCCCGGCAGAAATATTTTGTAAAAATTCAAAGTTTTCAGGTAAATAATCTGAAAAACAGGACGTTAATATAAAATACAATTTGAAATATATTGTTAAATAAAATAGGAGTTGTGCAAATGTTGTGCAAGTCATAAAAACGAGGAAAGCCAACTAGCTGAAATTGTGCTAATTGGCTTTCCTTTTTTTACCTAAAAAGTGACCCCGGAGAGACTCGAACCCCCAACCTTCTGATCCGTAGTCAGATGCTCTATCCATTAAGCTACGGGGCCAAAACTTTTTTTTATCGTCTTCATAAACCTGTTGAGTTCAAAAAGACACTTCGATTAATTCATATAAAAATGCTAACAAGCATAGTTTCAACCAAAGCGGTGCAAAGATAATCAGATTTTGAATATCTTGCCCACCATTCCGGGATTATTTTAAAATAATCATCCCCGACATAACCCCAGACTAACACATTTGAGAAATCTCCCACACCCATCCACAACCCGATTTATTAATTAAAAAAATCATCTTTATATTCTTCTATTTAGGATTAATTGGCATATATTTGCACCTTATTAATAATTGTTCTAAATAAGAATAAGGTGCGTCTTTCGGAAGTTGAAGAAAATAAGCATGTTATAATAACAAAAGTGCTGGGACATGGCTCCTTTCGCCGTCGAATTTCAGAAATGGGATTTGTCGCAGGAAAGGAAGTAACTGTCCTGAAAAATGCACCATTGTATGACCCCGTTGAATATCAGCTTCTTGGATATAATGTCTCACTCCGCCGCGCCGAAGCATACCTGATCGAGGTGATTACAGTTGAAGAGGCCCTGACCTTTGTCCCCCCGAGTTTCGATGGTGTTATTGATATGGAGGCCATAAAAATCTCAGCCAGAGAGAAAGGAAAGACTATTCAGGTCGCCCTGGTGGGTAATCCAAACTGTGGCAAAACAACACTTTTTAACCGGGTAACCAATTCAAAGGAACATGTCGGAAATTATACAGGTGTCACCGTAGATTCGAAAATCGCCTCATTCCGGCACAAAGGTTATCTTTTCAACCTTGTTGACCTTCCCGGAACTTATTCACTTACGTCTTTCTCGCCCGAAGAATTATTCACACGGAACTATATTATCGACGAAACACCCGATATTGTCCTTAATGTGATCGATTCCTCCAACCTTGAGCGGAATATGTTTCTTACGACTCAGTTAATCGACATGGATATCAAGGTTGTAGTAGCCCTAAACATGTACGATGATCTCAAAACAAGCGGAGCCAAACTAGACCGTAAAAAGCTGGGTAATCTGCTTGGAATTCCCATTATTCCTACAACTGCAAGCAGGGGTGAAGGGCTGGAAAAGCTTTTTGATGAGATCATTGAGGTTTACGAGGAAAGGAACCCGGTAGTGAGACATATCCATATTAACTATGGTGAAGAACTCGAAATCTCTATTCAGGCCATTCGCAACGAGATAAAAAAAGATAAACCAATAACTGCAAAATTATCCTCGAGATACTTGTCAATCAGACTCCTGGATAAGGATCCCACGGCTCTTGAGGCACTTAAAACATCTTCGAACTATACCAGGATTAATGACGTAATCCAACATGAGATTGCCAGACTAAAATCAAGATGGAACGAAGAAAGTCCTCACCTGATTACAGATGCAAAATTTGGATTTATTTCGGGTGCACTCCGCGAGACTTTTGTCCCAGGTGTTCCATGGCGATATGCAATAACAGAAAAGATAGACAGGTTAATCACACATCGAATCCTGGGATTTCCTATTTTCCTGCTTTTCATGTTCCTTACCTTCTTTGCGACATTCACACTGGGTTCGTACCCTATGGTCTTGATAAACAACGGTGTAGCCGTAATGTCAGATTTAATCAAGGCGTCAATGCCTCCCGGAATGTTGAAGGACCTTCTTACCGATGGTGTCATTAATGGAATCGGGAGCATCATCGTGTTTCTTCCTAATATCCTGATTCTATTCTTCTTCACCTCCCTGATGGAGGATACTGGGTATATGGCACGGGCTGCATTTATTATGGATAAGCTGATGCATAAGATCGGTTTACATGGACGATCATTCATCCCAATGGTCATGGGGTTTGGTTGTAATGTTCCGGCAATTATGGCTACAAGGACCATCCGCAACCGTGGCGACAGGCTTTTAACGATGCTTATTATCCCTTTTATGTCCTGCTCGGCACGCCTGCCTGTATACATAGTTCTGATATCAGCATTTTTCAATAGTTATCCGGCATTGATTCTTACCGGTTTATACCTTCTTGGCATTACAATGGCAATTGTGATGGCCAAAATATTAAACCGGACTCTCTTCAGGAGAAAAGATACTCCTTTCGTGATGGAACTGCCTCCCTACAGGATGCCTGTTTTGAGAAATACCCTTGTTCACATGTGGGATAAGGCAAGTCAGTATATTAAAAAAATTGGGGGAACAATTCTTGTAGCTGTGGTTATAATCTGGGCTCTGGAGTACTTTCCACATGTTTCTGCGGATAAGGATACAATACCCGGAAGCTCTGTAAACCAATCTGCAAATACAAACTTTGTTCAGTCTCAGATTGAAAATTCCTATCTTGGGTCTTTGGGCCATATCATTGAGCCGGTGCTCAGCCCGTTGGGTTTTGACTGGCGATTGGGAATATGTCTTGTAGCAGGAATTCCTGCCAAGGAGATCGTTGTCAGTACGATGGGTGTCCTTTATGAGACTGGGAAAGATGTTCAGAAGAGTAAGGATTTGTTACCCGGGATTCTCAAGTCTGAAGTTTATTATATGGGTCCAAAGAAGGGTGAGAAGGTCTTTAATCAGGCAGTTGCTCTCTCTTTCCTTGTATTCGTGTTGCTGTATTTCCCATGTATTGCCGTGATTGCTACGATTAAAAGGGAATCCGGAAGCTGGAAATGGGCCCTGTTTACTGTATTTTATACAACGGCATTTGCATGGATTATTTCGTTTATTACCTACAGAATAGCACTATATTTTATTTAATGAAATTTATAAAGTAAAGATATGCAGGAAACTATAACACTTATTGTGATTCTGGTGGCCGTCTCGATTATGGCATATAAGGCAGTACAATCGATGAAGTCTTTTAAGAAGACTCAAAGTGGTTGTAGCGGATGCGGTGGTGGTTGCTGTGGCTGCCCTGTGGCACCTGCAAACAGAAAAGTTGCCGGGAGTTAATTTAGTGAACCGGTGACTCTTTGTGCGTTGGACAGTCACCGGGTCACTACATGGCAGATTTTTTGTGCGTTGGACAGTTGCCAAGAATTAAATCAGTGAACCGGTGACTCTTTGTGCGTTGGACAGTCACCGGGTCACTACATGGCAGATTTTTTGTGCGTTGGACAGTCACCGGGTCACTATTGCGCGGTTACTTCAACC
>CAINLJ010000227.1 GCA_903850335.1 uncultured Bacteroidia bacterium
ATGAGGAATATCTAATCACTTGTTTCAGATATATTCATCAAAATCCGGTTAAAGCCGGATTGGTTCAAAAGGATACGGATTGGGAGTACTCTTCTGCAAGAGATTTTGCTTCCTTAAGGGAGGAAAATCTGATTAACAAAAGATTAAGCGGGCAATTGGGATTGTGTATTTCATAGTGAACGGGTGACTGTGTTCAGGCTCTGAAAGTCACCCGGTCAACAGCAAAAAATCAGCAGATTAGGATTATATTCTATATCAAAACGAGTCGAAAAACCCTATTTTAGATTTCCGGAGTATATCCCTGACTTCATCTATAATATCCTCATTATCAATGGTAGAAGGAATTTGAAAGTCAACCCCATCGGCTATATTACGTAATATTTTACGTAATATCTTACCCGAACGGGTCTTGGGTAAACGTTCAACAATAACAACGTCCCTTAAAGACGCCACAGCACCAATCTGATCACGCACTAAATGCACTACCTCATGCTGTAATTGAAAATGTTCAATATCCTCTCCCTGCTTAACAACTACAAGAGCCAATGGAACCTGTCCCTTTAAGGCATCATTCATCCCTACAACGGCACATTCGGCGACCGAATGATGTGAAGAGACGATTTCTTCCATTTCGGCAGTCGAAAGTCTGTGTCCTGCAATATTTATGACATCATCCACCCTACCTGTGATAAACACATAATTGCCATCATCCTTGAAACCACCATCCCCGGAGAAATAATATCCAGGAAATTTGTCCAGATATCCTTCCTTAAAACGTCTGTTGTCATTCCATAAGTCCATCATAGTGCCGGGAGGTAATGGCAATTTAATTACCACATAGCCTTCATGGTTTAGTTCAAGCTCTTCCCCGTTTTCGCCAAAAATACGAATATCATAACCTGGAACTGCTTTACCGGCAGAACCTGGATTCACCGGGAAAAAATCCAATCCCATCATATCCGAAAGCATCGGCCAACCCGATTCTGTTTGCCACCAGTGATCAATTGCCGGGATAGGTATGTGCCGGTTAAACCATTCAAGTGTAGCAACATCACAACGTTCGCCGGCCAGAAATTGTGTTCTCAGACAAGACAAATCATATTGTTTGATAAATTCTCCGTTCGGATCTTCCTTTTTTATGGCACGAATGGCAGTAGGAGCCGTAAACATTATACTTACCTCATGTTCCGAGATTACTCTCCAAAAGCTACTTGCATCAGGTGTCCTGACAGGTTTTCCTTCAAAGATGATCGTGGTGTTCCGATTCAAAAGTGGTCCATAAACAATATAACTATGACCTACTACCCAACCCATGTCGGAAGCAGCCCAAAAAACTTCGTCTGGTTTTGCTCCATAGATATATTTCATCGAAAATTTCAGAGCCGTGGCATAACCTCCCGTATCTCTGACAATACCCTTTGGCTTTCCGGTAGTTCCGGAGGTATATAAAACGTACAACGGATGGGTAGCCTTTACTGCAATACAAGGGGTTTCCTCCGAACCATAAACAATGGCATCGTAATCGACATCATATCTTTTAAACGGAATTCTGGCACCTAACTTCCGATTGAAAACAATCACCCTTTCAGGCTTATATGAGGCTAATTCTATGGCTTCATCCACTAATGGTTTATAGGCAATTAACCGGTCAATTTCAATTCCTGAGGAAGCAGTAATGATCAGTGCTGGTTTACAATCATCAATTCGTAATGCTAACTCGTGCGGGGCAAACCCTCCAAAAACTACGGAGTGTGTAACGCCAATTCTTGCACATGCCAGCATTGCAAACGCGGCCTGCGGGATCATCGGCATATATATTACAGCAGTATCTCCCTTTTTTAATCCTAAGGAAAGCATCCCTCCGGCTAATTTGGCAACTTCCGTCTTTACTTCACTGTAAGAATATTTGATGACTGTTTGGGTTACAGGGGAATCATAAATGATTGCTGTATGCTCCCCAAATCCATCCTCAACATGCTTGTCAAGAGCTAAATAGCAAATGTTTAATTCACCATCTTTGTACCAAAGCGGATAGTTATTTTCGTCTTTTGATAAAATAACGGAAGGCTTATGATACCATTCTATTTGATCGGCTTGTTCTGCCCAAAAGGTTTCCGGAGAATCAATACTTTGTTTATAAAACTGCTCGTAGTTTTTCATATTACTATTTGAAGGTTATTAGTCTGCCAAAGATACAATTTGAAAGCAAATCACGACAATAAGGATATGGAAGTAAAGTGAAATTGAAAGTTATAATCAAATTTAGTAAGTTTGCACCAAAAGGCGATTAATAGTTACAATATTTGATTCAAAGCCGTAAAACCATGATTATGAGCTATTACAAACGATTGATTTTGGTCTTTTTTTTTTCTGTCCTTACAATCGTAGCATATCCTATGCAAATTTTTGTAAAGACATTGACCGGCAAAACGATCACACTCGAGGTAGAAGGATCTGATACGATTGATAGCATTAAGGCACAAATTCAGGATCTGCTGGGAATTGCAACTGGCTCACTGCAACTACTCTTTCAGGGTAATCAGCTTGAAGATGGGCGTACATTAGCCGATTATAATATTCAGAATGAGTCGACATTGCATATCGTATTAATAACATTTTCATGGACCGGATCCGCCGGGACCAACTGGAACGACCCTCTGAATTGGAATCTAAATGCGATCCCCGATTCTTCATCCATTATCGTGATTCAAAATTCCGCTAATAATCCTGTTATTTCAGATCTTACTGTTGGATCATATGGTAGAATAACCATTGCTCCGGGTGCTGCACTGACGGTTACTGATTTGCTAACTAACAACGCTGTAATGGGTTTGATGATTCAGAGTGACGCAACAGGAACAGGTTCTCTGATTGTTGGCAACTCCTCCGGAACCGGAACGATCTCTTCCCAACAGTGGATGTCCTCAGGAGCCTGGCATCTTGTCTCCTCACCGGTTTCACAGACAGTAGCCAGTTTCCTGGCCAACAATAGTACGATCCCCACGAGTAATGCAAACCGTGGTATGATGGATTATAATCCGACGACAAACGCTTGGAATAACTATTTCACAACAGGTGAAACTAATGGGAATATTGGTGCAGGAAAAGGATTTGGACTTCGTGTTGACATTGCCGATGCCTCAGTTACCACCGGATCCCTCCAGACAGGAATCATTACCGTGCCAGGCAGTCCAGGATACTGGGACTGCATCGGGAACCCTTACTCCTCTGCAGTCGGAATTACCTCAGGCACTATAGCTATAAGCAACTTTTTAACAGAAAATGCATCGAATTTTGATCCGTCCTATGGGGCAATTTATGTTTGGGATAAATCTGATGCTTACAATGGCCTGTATAACAACTATACAGTGGTCTCTAATGCAAATTCTGAAGGGCTTGATAACCTGCAACAAGGGCAAGCATTCATGGTCAGAAGAGTTTCCACCGGCGGGTCTGACTTTAGCTTTACCCCAGGAATGCAGTTCCATTCACCTGCACTGGCATTAAAGTCTACAAATACCAGTTGGCCAACGATCAAGCTGATCGCCACTGCCAATAATCAAAAGGGCACTACCTTAATCACCTTCAACTCTGGCATGACCAAAGGCCTTGATATCACTTATGATGCTGGTCTCCTTCGTGGAAGTGGGGATATTCAGCTTTACACCTTACTTGTCGAAGATCGTGTGAACAGCCTGCCATTCGCCATTCAGGCACTACCGGACAATCAATACAATGGATTGATTATTCCTGTTGGATTGGAATCAAAGATCGGTGGAGAGGTGATTTTTTCGGCCGCGACAGTGAATCTGAATTCTCAATGTCAGGTAATCCTGGAAGACCGTCAAAAGTCTACATTCACCAATCTTGCCACTTCAACATATAAAGTTGCAGTGGCTGCCAACACGGTCTTAAACGATCGGTTTTGGCTCTATACCTCAACACCAAATATTTCGAATTCAAGTAATCAAATGCCAGAAGCTGGAACACTTAGAGCTTATGCAGTTCGTGATACAGAAATTCGGGTGATAGGATCAGTAAATCAGGGTGCTGTTGCTTCATTGTTCGCTTCAAATGGTCGTCAGATATTGATGCAAAGACTCAGTGAGGGAACACTCAACGTGATACCAACACGTGGATTAAACACCGGAATTTATTATTTGACAATTCGTGATCACGAAAATGCAGACTGCTTCAAACTATTGCTAATGCATTAGTCCTCATATTCGTCTGTCAGGGCATACCAGCCAAAGATTGCCAGGCCGGTAACAATAAGAGGAAGTAAGATGAAAAATATAATGATTCCAAAGACTAAATCATCCTGCTTGCCGGAGGTTAGCTTATTTCCAAAAATTCCTATAAAATAGTAGGAAACCGCCATCGCCAGAAGAATCCAAACAATACCCAGATATTTTTTTAATTTATTCATAATCAAGCCTATTAGTCGTGAAGTGTGTTAATTTTTCGATCTATATAAATCATCCCAATTACAAAAGAAACGGCAGCAATTCCAATCGGATACCATAATCCTTCAAGATAGAATTCGGGATTCCCAGCACCTTTGGCCGTAGTTACAAAATAGGTAGAAATGGCGGGCAATAATCCTCCAAATATACCATTACCAACGTGATAGGGCAACGACATCGACGTATACCTGATCTTGACAGGGAACATCTCGACAAGGAATGCGGCAATAGGACCATAAACCATAGTCACAAACAATACCTGAATAAATACAAGAAATACTAAATACCATTTTACACTGGAAGCAATATTCTTTATAACGGTTATATTCGCCTTGACACTTATTCCACTTTCGTGCGATTTATTCGTTGAACTGCCATCTGTAAATTGTTTCAGTGCCACAGTCTCAATAGTATCTGTTTTTGATGCTGCGACACCTTCTTTAAGACTATTTTTAAGCTTTACCTTATGATGTGCAACAGCACCGGAGTGTTCTTTTGTATCATATTTAAGCCAGATTTCGTTCGAAGCATTTTTCCCATGATCGAAAAGCAATTCCTTTGCCAGATAAAGTGTATCGGTTTTACTATAATGAAAAACTGCCCCATCGGAGAATACAGAGTCAGATTTTGTTACAATAAATACCCTTGAATTTTTAATCGCCGGATTTGTCTTGTCCGTTTCAGTTTGAATGGTAGCAACAGGAGAGCCAACAACCCTGCTGCTTTTGCTGTTTGTTGTGATCCCCTCTGTCCTCATTGCTTTGGCATCTGTCAGTTTGTACATTTGCCTGTAGATAGGGCGATAAAAAAAGACTGCAAGCAGGAGGCCGGTCATCATTATTGATTTCCTGCCAAGTTTATCACTAAGCCATCCAAAAACCACGAAGAAAGGAGTACCGATTAGCAATGCGATGCCCAGTAAAGTATCGACCTGTGATGAATCAATATTTTGAACTGTTTTCATGAAGCTCATGGCGTAAAACTGTCCTGTATACCATACAACTCCCTGACCCATTGTGGCTCCAAAGAGCGCTAATAAAACAAATTTCAGGTTAAACCGGTTATTGAAACTCTCCTTCAACGGATTTACCGAAGTTTTTCCCTCTGATTTCGCCTTGGCAAAAACGGGTGATTCTGCCATATTTTTACGGATCATATAAGAGACTATCACCATTAGGATGGAGATCCAGAACGGCACGCGCCACCCCCACTCCTCGAAAGCTTCTTTGGATAAAATTCCTTTCGTTAGAAGAATTACCATTAATGACACAAACAGGCCGGCGGTTGCAGTTGTCTGGATCCATGAGGTCCAGTATCCTTTTTGGTTTTTGGGAGCATGTTCGGCTACGTAGGTTGCAGCACCACCATATTCTCCGCCCAGGGCAAGACCCTGTAGCAATCTTAAAATCAACACAAGTAAAGGTGCAATGAAACCTATCGACTGATAGCTGGGGATACAACCAATCAGGAATGTGGCTCCTCCCATAATTAAAAGAGTAACCATAAATGTATATTTCCTTCCGATCAGGTCACCGAGCCTTCCAAAGAAAAGTGCGCCAAATGGACGAACAACGAATCCGGCGGCAAAAGTTGCAAGCGTAGATAAGAAAGCGGCAGTTGGATTGTCGGTCGGGAAAAACTTTGTAGATAATACCACAGCCAGACTTCCAAAGATGTAGAAGTCGTACCACTCGATCATTGTCCCTAAGGAGGAAGCGGTAATTACTTTCCATATCCCCTTTGTTGATTTTTCACTCATAAATCAAAATATTGGTTAGTTAAACATATTTATGAATTATACAAACAAGGACAAATAAAGTTCAGGGTATTCCTGAACTTTATTTGTAAATTGTATTTATTGATCAGATAGTTAAAGAGAAAATGTACAGAGTTGAAGGACTACATTACCCGAATAATTTGATTGGAAAGCTTTATTGGTAAGTTATTTCAATGGTCAAAAAAGTGAGCAACGAGTCCGGAACCTCTGTTTGTAGGGTCAAACGCATGTAATCCAAATTCGTCTGAAAGGATCTTAAAACTTGCAAGTCCCCGAACCGAATTTCCATTCGGATCCACACGGGGTGAAAAAGTTCCGATACCAAGCTGACGGTTTACTATTCCCAGAATGCCACCGCCTACACCGCTTTTTGCCGGGAGACCAACATCATGAGCCCAGTTTCCGGAATAATCATACATGCCACATGTGAACATTACAGATAAGGTATTTCGGACTGCGGTAGTATCAAATACTTGTTTACCGGTGATAGGATTCATGCCGAGATTTGCAAACGTTGCCCCCATTACTGCAAGATCAATGGCTGTTACACTTATCGAACATTGTTTAAAATAAACATCCAGGGCCAGATCAACGGGTTCTTCAATTGCCTGAGCACTTAGGAGTAAATGACCGATTGCCCGGTTCCTGTGACCAGTGCGAAATTCAGATTGGTACACATTTTGATCAAGAACAAGCTGCCTGCCCGCAGCCTGAGAAAAGCGATTGAGGATGTAATCAAAAGCATTATTTCCAAGCCGATTGCACAATATCCATGCAACAGTTATTGCTCCTGCATTCACCATTGGATTGTATGGCCGAAGGGTCCGGGGATCAAATTCTATCGCATTGAAACGGTCACCGGATGGTTCAACACCCACTCTGGCCAGTATAGCGTCACGACCGATCAACTCAAGTGCTATACAATAATTGAGGGCCTTGGAAATTGACTGGATTGTGAAGGGCGTTTCAGTGTCACCAATCGAATAGACTCTTCCATTATTTGTCGCTAATGCCATTCCGAACGAATCCGGCTCAACCTTAGCCAGCTCGGGGATATAATCTGCAAGAGCCCCCTCGCGGTTTTCAAGTACTGAATCATAAATGTGACCAAGTACATGATTTATATCCGAAGATTTCATCGTGGCAATTTCTATTTTATCCATAACAGCTGTATTAATTGACTGGTGAACAAGCCAAGGTTTATGATTGTTCCGGCAAAATACATATATTTATAATACAAAACTATTTTTTTAGGGGGTCTATTCAATTAATAACAGTTATTTAATACTAAATGATGTATTTTATGGGGGTATTAGTTAATTTATTTCTATTTAATAATAAGATTGGAATGAAGCTGACCCTATCAGACCGCCAACTAAAATAAGAATGTTTACTAATCAGTAAATATTTCCACCCACACCCAGTCCGCTGGGTACTTTATCTGGAATACTCCTGTCGAACTTTTCGTCGTTGAGAGTGTTCAGGAATTCGATTATCAGTGCAATGTCCTTAAAATCAACCATAAGTTTATCTGTCAGAGGGTCGATTTGAGCAGGTTTTATTGTCGGATTTGCAATCTTGCCTCCTGATAAATCCTCGTAAAATTCAAGTACATTTTCGAGGGATTTCAATTTCCCGTTATGCATATATGGATATGTAAACCTCAGGTTTCGTAATGAAGGAGTTCTGAACGCATATTTTTTTTCAAACCCATCGTCTGGCTGTTTTAATTTCTCTTGATCGGCCACGCCCATCACATGAGTCAAAAAATCAGAAAACATTGGTCCACGATGACATTTGGAACATCCATCTTTCAAAAAAAGATTCATACCTTCCAACTCATTTCCAGAAAGTGCCGAAAAATCTCCTCTCATATATTTGTCAAACCTCGAATTAGTCCCGGTTAATGTTCTTTCATAACTTGCAATTGCCCTACCCAGATTTTGTTGATTAATACTGTTCCCACCTCCAAATGCAAGCTTAAATAACTTTCTGTACTCCTTGATCTGTTCCAACCTGGTAACAACATTTTCCAGTGCAACCTCTTTTTCATAAGTATGTCCCCGCATCTCTTCGAATGCCTTTATTGGTTCCAGCGCCTGATTTTCAAGACTTTTTACCCTCAGGTCCCAAAACATAGGAGCTTTTTCTCCCACATTGGGATCCTGATTTGTAAGACCATTAAAGGCTGTATTGAGAATAGTCTGAGAATTCCGCTTTACAAAAGGGATATCATTGGATTGATTGAATGAGCGGTTTTGTCCGAGTCCATGACCATTTACTCCAATTGAGACTTCAAGGCTCTCGGTAAATCCATATTCCGGGTGATGACAGGTTGCACAGGCAACGTCTTTATTTCCAGATAATATCGGGTCAAAAAAAAGAAGTTTACCTAATGAAATCTTCTCTTTTGTCATCGGATTATCTTTAGGCACAGGGACTTCCAGCGGTAATGCTGCCAAAACTGAGATATCATCCCGGATTGTCCTCTCCCTTTTCACTGAATTGGGGTGATGAGTACATGAGATGGAAATACACAATAAAACTATAATCTGTATGAATCTGACATGCAATTTGTTTCAGGTTTAAAAAGTTAATCTTATGATATTTTATGGAAGTATTGAATGAAAGCTGAAGTTTCCCGATTCAACGGCATATACACAACCAGAATCTTCATAGCTGAGAAATTTAACTCCCCGAACCTTATCGGTCTGCCTGCCAGACTCGGTCACATCTGATCTGCTTTTGGCAGGAAGAATTATTGTGGCGGTTGTATTTGCAGGTATGGTCACATCAATGCCCAATGGATTAGTCAGATATTCACAACGCAAATTCCTAATATTGACACCCCCGGCACAGATTAATGTTGAAAAAAGAATTAAAGTCAGAAGTATTGTCCTCATTACATTTAAAGAGGTAGTTAATTACTCAGAATGGAAATATCCACTAAAGCTGTATTGAAATTTTCGCTAATTTACGTTATTTGGCTAAGGAATGCCAGCTATAGATCCTTTTAAGATCAGGCTTATTTTTTAATTGATTAAGGGTTGTCCGGGTAATTTGTGTTTCATTAAGATTTAATGCTTCCAAATGATTAAGACCTTCCAATTGCTTAACAATCTGATCTGTAACTGGATTTTTCTCGAGTCTTAACTTTTCAAGATTCGTCATATACTTTAAAAAGTCCAGGTCATTCTCTTTTAGTCCATTATTTGAAAGATTAAGCCAAATGACAGATTTCGCTACTGTTTTCAAGCTTTCATTCAGGTTCTTAAGATCAACGTGTGAGCCGGGAGGTAAGGTTATATCCAGCATTACCGGATTATGCTGCATCATCCTTACAACAAAACCCTGATTACGAAGGGTATCGATTAGGGAGGCATTAAATTCTGAGGGGATTTCGGGATTAGTGACAATTTCTGATTTGATATCCGTTGCATCGGCCTTAACCATCTCAACTATTCCTAAAAACTTAGAGACCAGAGGCTTTATCTCATTGAAATCTTTAATTGTTTTGATTTTTTCATTTCTCCCCGCGTTGCCTTTTTCGATCCACCATTTAATGATCGCGATTTCTGAACTGGTTAGCGGTATTTTACCATCTGCCGGCATATGCTTTTCATCCGATACACGCAGAGTGATCCTTGAATAGAGCTCACTTGCCGTCAGGTTTCCTGCAACGATCGCAGGCCTGCTCTTGCCTCCTTTCATGAGTGTCGCATAAGACTCAACGGACAAATCACCTTTTGTTTTGCCTGCACGATGGCATTGTGCACATTTTTTATTCAAAATTGGCTGTACAATGTCTTCGAATAACAGCGCTTCATCCGCAGATGTGGGGTTTTTCGAAATCCCC
>CAINLJ010000228.1 GCA_903850335.1 uncultured Bacteroidia bacterium
CTATACCCAATGCTATGTTCACCTGGTATTTGCAGATGATGTATCTAATTGGGAATAATATGATATTCCGGTACGCTGTACCTTTGGTGCATAGCCCATCGTGTATTCTACAAATATAATCGGTGCTCTGCACCTCTGTCTTTTTGATAACAAAACTTCTGCAAATCCCTGTTTATGAAATAAAAATTCAATTTTATACCTTTCCCCACAACTTTTTCATCTGATCCGACTTAAGGTTCTGAAAATAGAACACCTTCGGTGTTATCTGTTGACTTAAAAAGTCTCACGATCAATGGGGATCATAAGCATTTGGTCAGCAACCTGAGGTAAATTAAATTAGCTAGGTTGTATCAAAAAAGCTTTTTATTATTAATGAATTTAAATATAAAAATCAATTTCAAAAAAATAAACTCATGAAGAAAACACTGCAACTTATTATCCTGTTGATCTCTGGTCTTCTGTCAAATGCGCAGGAAAAATATGCTATTGGAATGTTCCATTTTAACCTTCAGTATGTAGCCGGAGATTATAAGATTGAAAGTAAGATCATTAAAAATTCCGTCTATCCGGTACTAAAATTCTTCGAGAAGAATCCACAGTTTAAATCAGATTTCGAGATCCAGGGATATGCAATACAAACCCTTGCCGAGGATCATCCTGAGGTTCTGACTCTCTTGAAAAAGCTTGTAAATAAAGGACAACTTGAACTTGTTATCGCCCACTATTCCGATCAGTTTTTTATCGCATACCCGGCACTGGACCTTCAGAAATCGATAGAAATTTCTGACCACATCCTTGAGGCTTACGGGATAAAAAGGTCACGGGTTTTTTATGGACAGGAGATTCAATGGACACCAGCATATGCAAGTGTCTTAAAGGATAAATATGATTTAGTTGTAACAAGTTCTGATCCTCATGGCCACTATCGCGGCAAAACACTTCCACTTGTGAATGTTACCTATGGGAATGATCATATCCTTGGATTGATTGGCGCAGGACAAAATGATTTGCCCGGTCTTACCTGGGCCTTTGCATTCCTTGACGATGGAGAAGTTTTCAACACTCTTGACTACAACAGCGACTTCAATATAGTTCCGGAACAGGAGAAGAAGAGCATAGACAACTTCAAACGACTGCAAAAAGAGGGTTACAAATTTGTGACAATGACAGAACTCGCAAATAAGATTAAGTCTTTAAAAGGTTATAAAATCCCGGATTATCCCTTTGTGCCTGAAGGTACATGGAACATGTCCGTTTGCGGACCTTTTATGTGGATGGGAAGGCAAAGAACCGGAATTGAGAAGGATGGGATTACAAGAGCTTTATCCTACAAGGCACGGGGAGAAGTCCTGATGGCTGAACGGCTTGTCGATTTTGCTGAATCCAAAGGAATAGATGTGACAAAATTAAGAAAGCTTATACTCGAAGCCTGGAAGCATTTACTCCTTTCAGAAGTATCAGATTCAAGTGGATGGTCTCCATTATTGGTTGAGGTTCAATATACAGATAATGAGGTGGCTAATGTCGAACTCGTGATTGCTGAGGTGATGAAATCATTAAAAGACCTGATCCCCATGGATGAGAAGAGCTATCAGGTTAACACTAAAACAGGTAAGGTTGCCCCGGCAATTAATCCTAAAAGCTGTAATGTTGAGGTAAGTATTCTGCCCGTGCCGATTGCTGTGAGAGCCGAAAAATCCTTAACCACTATCAGAAAAGTAAACGAGAATTTGTACAGCATAGATATCAAAGGTGTGCGACCTTCGGATGGTGCAGTAGAAATCATATTTGATACGCCCTCTAGTGGTCTTTACTATTCGGCCGGTTCAGGTGAGGATATCGCTGTTGAGATTCCTGCTGACCTAAAGACCGATCCAGCATTTACACTTTCAAATGGATTTATTTATTTAAATAATGGTTATAGCCTGATTAAAGATTGTTCGGTTGAGCATATTGCAGCAACCTGGAAAATGAAAGAACAAAAGCTCGTCTTCAGGGAAGAACTAAACAAGAATAATCCTGAAATGAATATGCATTTCTATCTCCTGAAAGGCAGCATAAATGAGGGTCTGGAATTAGCGAATAAGCTGAATACATGGCCGTCATATACTATTACCTTTTCAAAATCCGGAGTCAGCTACAGTAAGGTAATGCCTGAATCGATGTAAATACTGAAGATATTATTTAACTCTGTATGGCCTGAAGCATGTTTAATTTACAATTAACAAAATGAAATTAAGCCTTGTCAATATAAGGTCAAAATTTGTGTCTTTGATCTCTCTTTATTCTGCCCGAACAGGCATGATACTCTTATTCACGGGTATTATGGCTAACCTTTCTGCAAAGGAATATATGATCACTTCCAGTGGAGCCAAGTCAGACACAAATTTCCTTAGTACTATCGGAATCCAGTCTGCAATTGATTTGTGCAGTAAGGAAGGGGGTGGGAAAGTCGTAATTCCGGCCGGGAATTACCTGACAGGAACTCTTTATCTCAGAAGTAATGTAACTTTATACCTCGGGAAGGGAGCAACATTGTTTGGAAGTCCACATTTATCGGATTATCCTGAAAATCTGCCGGAATATACTTTTTTTCGAAAAGGGGAGGTATGCCGGGCTCTCATTTATGCTGACAATTGCTCGAATATTGCATTTGAAGGAGAAGGTACAATAAACGGCCAGGGTGGAAGGTTTGGTGTTGCAGGTGGGGCAAAATCTGATTCCTATTCTGTGAGACCCTATCTTATCTGGATGATCCAATGTATCAACATCAGAACCGAAGGGATAAAACTTATGAATTCAGGATTGTGGATGCAGCACTATCTGGCTTGTGATCAGCTTTATATTCATAATATCGATGTATTTAACCATTGTAATAATTTTGGACGGTGTCGTGATATCAAATATACGCATTGATGGACCAAACTGTCCAATCTTTATCCGGTTGGGAAATAGAAATCGCCCATATTTTGAGGGTCAGAAGATCAATAATGCGGGTGTCCTGCAAAACGTAACGATCAGTAATGTAATAGCAACAGGTGCAAACAAGACCGGTTGTTCTATAACAGGAATACCGGGTTATCGGGTGCAAAACCTGTCACTCAGTCATATCAACATAGAATTCGCCGGGGGTGGCACGATGAAAGAATCTGAGCCTGAAGTACCTGAAAAGGAGAGGTCTTATCCTGAAGCAGACATGTTCGATATATTACCCTCTTTTGGACTGTTTATACGACATGCCCAAAATGTTACCTTGTCAGATATCGTCCTTAGCACGAAGGGAGAAGAGCGCCGGCCCGCAATTGTCTTTTCTGACGTCATCTCCACCGACTTAGATAAACTTCAGGTAAGTGGTCCATTAATTACTCAGTCGATAATTAGTCTTGATAACTCAGACAGAATACGCATCAGAAATAGTCGTATTCAGGGAAGATCACAATGCCTTGTGAATCCCAAAGGAGATTCCAATACGAACATTTCCCTCCTAAACAACGAGCTTAATCAGATAAAATCATTATATCCCCCGGGAATTAAGACTAAAAAGGGATTTACAGAACTGGGAAATCTTCCTTGATCACTTATTAGTGTTTGATTTTCTTCAACATATCCTTAAAAGATACGTCCCCAATCATTAAATCACCAGATAGAAATTGATTCTCCCTAATCTTTACATTCAAATAGCTGGTTTTCAAAGAGTCCTTTAATCCTGTTTTAATTAGGGACTCAACATCTTTACGATCCCCGTTCTTAATATAGTACTGGTTAAACGGTAAGTTTAAATTGATTTCGGTCGAATCCTTCCAGTTTACCCACCATGCTGCCCTTATCCAATCCGAGGTGGTTGAAGGTTTAGTTTTACTTACTGATTCTACTTTGGCATATCCTAAACTATCCTTAGAAAGAACAAGATAAAGACTACGATTGTGTTTCCAATCTTTATTATTGACAAGTTTCATCCGGCTTATTTCAAATCGTAACCAGATGAAATCACCCGAATACGCTGTATTATCCTGATCTGCCCTGACTCTTGGGTCTATTTTGAATTTATAGGGAGTGCCTGTTGTTTCAAGGTCAGGTTGGTTAGCGATCATTTGAATCAGAACAAGAACCTGTGCTACTGAAACAAGAATAAATATGCTGAATTTTAGGTTTTTAGGCTTCATTTTCGTTTCTTTTTTTAATCATTAACCAGTTAGCTGCAAAAAATCCAATACCAACAAGGACAAACAATGTTCCCTTTACAACAAAAGTGAGATCCGTGTCAAATGACCTGCAAATGACAAGCAAAGCAATGACAAGCATACCGATATTCAGTACTCCCAAATGGCTCAGCCTGGATCCCTCACGGAGCATTAAGACTCCTAAAATAAAGATTGTAAGGTCAGTAGTTACAATGGCAATACTTATATTTTGGATGGCCAGAATAAATATGAGAATAAATAAAATGTACATCACATCCATTAACTCCCAGTTTTTTATGGGCTTACTTTTATTTTGCCCGTATAACAGCATAGAAGCCAAAATGAATAAAATTAAGGCTGCATAGAATTCAGGAGCGCCCATCAATTGGGCGATAGAATAATTCTCCTTCGCTAACTCACTCCAGCTTGTTTTAAAAGTCAGAACCAACAAAACTATGATTGTCCCAAGGAATCCGAAAATTTTATATCCATTTTGAATTAAAGGACGATTCTTAAGATTACCTGTGTTTCCTGCGAAATAAAAGATACAAAACATGCTGATATAACTTGAATACATAAGCATTTTCATATCCCCCGAAAGTATACCAAGAGTATTGACAAGGACAAATGGGATTATCCAATGATGGATTATAACCAAAATATTATCAGGCGATTTTCTAATCATCGCATGGTAATGTGGTATCGGAATTACCAGAAGTAACCAGAAGAGATATTCTTCAAAGGGAAAAATACCATTATTTTTAACCGAGAGACCGAATACCATGATACAGCATAGATAAGCTAAGGAGATAGACGAAGAGTCAAGTAAATAGATTAGAGGGACAGTCAATAATGCCCAAACAAGCGTAAAACCGGACACCTCACCGTTTATATGGTAAATTTGGCTAATCAATGAAATGCTCGCTCCCACGGCAAAAAAAAGTATAAGTGCTGTACTCTCACGCCAGACTATTTTGTCCGGCTTTTTCAGATACACATACCCGCAGAGTGCCTGTGGAATGATTAAAAGCAGGAAGGCGCAAAGGGTCTGAACAGACCGGGGCATATCATCCCATTGATTTGCAACAATGAACATCAACCCTATTCCCACGAGCAAGGCTCCGATGAAACCAAATATCAGCAACTGCCGGTTTGGGGTGGTGATTTTCTTCTTTTGGTAGTAATTCGCAATCTGCCAGGCTGTATCGCTTGTGATGATGCCGGCATTTTCAAGTTCAGCGAGATCTTTAAGTAGGCTCATTTGTGAAAGGTTTTAATTCGTTTATAATCAAAACATATCCAAATGTAAGAAAACATATTTTTAGTTAATAAATAATTATAGTCTATGATAGATTTTTTTATACCAAAAACAGATTTATTTTTATTAAGTACCGAAAAGATCAAAAAAACAGAATAAATAAAACGGAAATTCGATAAGCAAGAGATTAATAGTGGCAAGGGACAGCCAGGTATAATAACAAAGAAACCGGTAAATTTATTACCGGTTTCTTTTGTTAATTTAGTATCCTTAATCTGGATCTATTTTAGTTTTGTATAGGTATGTGCCCCTTGTTCTATGATTGCCTTATTCTGCCATACTGTGTAGGTTCCGGTAAGTGTTCCGGTTACAGGATCAAATGTACCTGATTCCTGTCCTTCATAGCCCCCGCCGAAATCTTTTTTAGGCATGTTGTAGGTATGTGCTGTCCAGTCGAGTAGGAAATTGTTGACCCAGCTGGCCCACCAACCTGCCATATTATCTCCAGCAACAGGTCCGGTTCCCTTACCAACTTTTAATGTATTCTCGTCTATTTTTGAAAGATAAACCACATAAGTCCAGCCTTCGGCAGGTTCATCTACTGTGTAATTGCCAATTAGAATCGAGATTGGATCAAAAATTGTAAAACTCCAGGTTGGGCTGGAAGTTGTTACCCCATTAGCATCCTTCATTACGACATTCCAGTGATAGGTAAGACCTGGTTGAACAGGGACCGTAATCTTCAATCCTGAATTCCCCGCTTTAAAGAGGGAAGGAGTTGATTTTGTTCCAAAATAAACGTCGTTTAAAGCTGGAGCCCCATCAGCATTTGTTGAGGTCCATGTAAGGTCAACAGTACTGCCTGTCGGATGAACAAGATCGCCATCAAGTGGTGCAACTACAGCTGGTTCGGTAAATGCATGATGTATGGTAAAGGTCGAGTTAGATTCCTTTGTACAACTCTGCATTGTAAACAGACCGAAACCGACAAGCAACATTACTAAAATTATATATTTTCTTTTCATATTTCTTTTTATTAATTGATAATACCGCTATCAAATATAATTATTGCCGTGTAAGTGTTTCATACATAATACGATTACCTGCTGCACTATTGTAATAGCAATTCAGAATAAAAGTTTTCGTTACAGGATTGTAGTAATTGATCGTAAGATCTGCAGGTTTCAGCGTAGCGTCTCCTGTCCATGTTGGCCACATGCCACCGACGGCGTTGCCTGTTCCTGGATCAATTGGGGTAGCTATTACTTTATAACAGGTTGTTGATCCTACAGTTACTGTTTCCTGAGTAACTTCAATAACAATATCATAAGATGTATAGTTACCGAATCCGTTTTTCTGTACACTCTTACAATTAACCGTATTAAAGGCTTCTATTGTGCCGGCAGCTACAGGTTCTGTTGCATTGCCAGGGCGGATACGATATCCAACGCAAGAATAATTCCCTGCATAAGGATTTGAAATCGGCAAAGAGAGTAAATAGGACTTCATGTTCCCCGCTACAGGGATATCTTTTCCTGATGCAGTCTTGGCAGAGGTGATGCTGATCGCTGTCATGAAGTTATCACAGGCATTAAGCTGATCGGCGCCCCAGACTTTCGCAGTTGCTGTAGCATTGCGGGTTCCCTTAGGAATAACCAGGGTTGGAGAAAGGACCTGTACATTAGGGAAAGTCTTAAAACTCTTAGCGTGGTCAGTATTATACTGAGCGATAGCTGCAGGATCAACAGCTAAAGTAAGCGTAATATCCTCTGTAGGAAGCGCATCGGTGGCAATATTCACTAGGAATGAGACCGGTACGTCGCCAACAACAGGCTGAAGGGCCAATGATTGCAAGGTATATACAGGGACAGTAGCATACATTTTACCAGCCACAGCATCAACCCAGTAGTCGCCTACCTTGTCCTTTAGACAAGCACTTAGCAACAGTATTCCGGCGAGGAACGTTACAAACAAGGTTATTTTATTTTTCATATCTTTTTTTTTTAAGTTGTAATGATTGCAGTTCATTAACGATTTTGCCAGAAAATCTTTGATTTAAATGGATCTATCGCACCAACTGCTACCACGTTATCGTTGTTGACCGAGATCTCACGTTGTGGATAAAGCAGACGTACAGGAGGAGTATCATTGGCCTTGTTAGAATCTTCAGTAAAATGAAGTCCTGCAGGATAACCGGTTCTTCTATAGTCAGTCCAGATCTCAACTGGTGCAATACCATTCAGAGCAAGCCATTTTTGAGTAATGATCAAGGCAATTTTGTCGTTAGCGGAATCATAGTTGACAGTAAACTTTGGCTGTCCGATATAAGTCGCAGCATCAGCAGCAGTAAGTCCCATGTGTAAATACGACTGGGTTACCGCAGCACTGTAAAGTGCACCTGCATCACCAGTGATATAACCTCTTGCAGCAGCCTCAGCCTCAACAAACAAAGCTTCGAAATCTGTCAAAAGCGGGGCAGCCATAGTTGGGGTTCCAATCATGTAGCCAGCGTCACCAGCCTTGTAACCCAATTTTGAAGTCTGACCGGATAATAACGGTGGATGTGTATCAGGATTTTGTCCAAGCCAGTTACCGGCATAATTTGTGCCGCTATATGGAAGGAAGTAACGTCCAAGACGTTTATCTGCATTGGCTACCATAAAATCAACTGCATCCTTACCTGCATAATAATATGCTGTACCATCACTCTGTGCCGAACCAGCACCATTATAGAATGTTTCGTAGAATGGGTTCATCATAGTGTCAGATACAAGGAAACCAGGATTTACCATTGCACCTTCACCAGCTCCCAAATAACCTACAGAGGCAGTCTTGGCAATTGCTGACTTGATATAAGTATCACGGCCAGACATCCCGGATTGGTGAATTAAGATTCTTAATTTCACTGTATTTGCAAATTTTGCCCAAAGAGACATATTGCCTTTATACATTACATCACTGGCAGCACCGATTTCAGTTGCATCAGCAGGCAGACCCTGAATTAGAGCAATTGCAGCATCAAGTTTAACGACGAGGTCTTCATAAATAGCCTTCTGATCATCGTATTTTGGTTTAAGAATACCTTTATCAGTGCTAAACGCCTCTGAATAAGGAACATTTCCCCAAAGGTCAACAAGGTTCTGCATAATATAAGCCTTCATGATCATTCCAATTGCCAGATATCCGGCATCTTTTGGATCGGAAGCAGCTTTTTCAATTTCGGTAAAATTCTGACCGTAGGTATACAAATTCGAAAAAGAACCCTGATAGCTACTGTTCAGCAGACGATATTGTACAAGGTTTGATGGCTGAGAGTAACCGGCACTGATCGACCATAAACCGTACCATAGATAGACAAACTCAAAGTTTCTGGGATTATCCATCACCTTGACAACATTTGTCAACGCGGCAGGTAATAACAGCTTTGGCGGAACTGCAGAGGCATTGTTTGGATTCACCTCATCGACATTGAGGAATTTGGAGCAGGAACTTCCTAAAAGGGCCAATGAAAGCAGCAGTGTTAATATTTTCTTATTCATCGTATTTCTTTTTTAAATTTTAGAAAGTAAGTTTCACACTAAAACCATAAAGTCTGGTAGGAGGTGTCTGGTATGTATCCGTATAACCAACCGCGTTAGTGGATGAAGTTGAGTTATTGAACTCAGGATCTGTCCATACATTTGTCTTTGGACGTAGCATCAGCAGATTTCTGCCGACAATACCAAGTTGTGCTGTTTTGATTACCTTTCCACCAAAAAGTTGGTTAACAGGCACATCGTAAGTCAGGGCAACTTCTCTTAGTTTCCAGAATGCTGCACTTGTAACATAGGCTCTCTGTGTATTTGCATAATCAGAGTTTACCCAGAAACCACGGCTTGCATTGGCAACTAAAGCAGTAGTATTCGGTGTATAGACTCCCGGAGAAGTTTCAATTACTGAACCTGGGATAATGAACGACTGGCGTCCGTTAAGGGCTGTATGAGCCGAGATACCAGTGAAGTCAATACCACCACCGCCCTGGCCACCACCAACAGCGTTGTCAATTACGTTACCACCACGATATTCAGCAACAGCTGATAATCTGAAACCTTTGTAAGTCAAGTCAGTCGTAATACCCAAAATCTGATTTGGATTACCATGGCCCATCTGTACAATTGCAGTTTGTTTGGCTGGAAGACCTGTTATTGCGTCAACAATAATATGGCCCTGTGGATCCCTTTTTACGTCTGTAACCTTAATATTAGGGAATTGTTCATTTACAGTTGCGTAAGATACAGAAGTTGCACCATTTCCGCCGTCTGAAGCTGTGATAGGAATTGGAATTTCATTCAAACCTGGAAGGATCGAAAGAACTTTTGATTGGAAGTAAGCGAAATTAATACCGCCATTCCAGCGAACATCACCAATCTTCAGAATTGGGGTAAACTTAACATCAACCTCAGCACCTTTATTCTCAAGCTCACCAGCATTGATCAGAGCACTGAAGAATCCGGTTGCAGCCGAAATAGTAGCTGGAATTGTCTGATTTCTTGTATTGGTTTTGTAAACGTTGGTTTCCAGATGGATTTTGTTCTTTAGGAAACTAAATTCACCACCCAGCTCTATTTCAGTTGTTTTTTCAGGTTTTAACAATGGATTGCTTAATGTTGTGCTTAACGCAAAACCCGAAGTCGAACCATAAGGGAAACCAGCAGCTGCTGGGTAGGAAGGAAGTGTTCCGTACCAGTCACCCAATGCAATCTGTCCGGTTTGTGACCATCCTCCTCTTAATTTCATGAAAGAGAGAACCTCATTCTGAACAATTGAAGGGAACATTTCAGAAAGGACTAAAGATAAATCACCTGCAGGATAGAAGAATGAACGATTTTTGCGGGTCAACCTTGAATCCCAGTCATTACGACCAGAGAGGTGAAGAAAAGCATAGCTCTTGTATCCAACGGTTGCATCAGCAAAAAGACCGACAGAATTTCTTTTCTGAGTAGACTGTGAGACCTGAGCTTCGCCTGAGCGGTTACTTACGTTATAGAAGTCAGGAATAACAAGCTGGCCTGCATATTCAAACTGAGACTCATATTTCTGAGAATAAGCATTGGCACCTGCAATGACCTTCACAGATATGTCTCCAAATTTTTGATCAACAGTTGCAAGAAGGTCATTCTTCAGAATCATTGTTGATCTCATCTGATCACTTGAAAAACCAGCCCAGTGTGTCGAAGTTGAAGCAGTGTTACCGGCGCCCCATGGGTCAGTTCCGTTGTAACTGTTAAAGTTTGCCTCGTCTTTGTAATTGTGGTCTGTAATCCCGTTATATACAAGACCGATTTTATCAGAGATATCTAACCATTTAACTGGTTTGAAAGACAAATTAACTGAACCGAGAACATCATTGCGGACCGCATTGTTACGTGCATGATGTAACTGCCAGTAAGGATTTGGATAGTATGCATTGAAATAACCATCTACTGTGGCAAATGGATTATTGTAGATATCCTTGTATTTTGTAATTGGAACCTGGCCTGGAGTATTCAGGATGTTCCAGTAAACAGGACGGCTCTGGTTGAAGTCTCCGCCTGAAGTAGATGTATTGGTCTGAGTAAAACTAATCGTATAATCAGCACTGAACTTACCGTATGTTCTTCCGGCTGCCATACGGGCACCTGTTCTGCGGTTGGAATCGTAAGGCACTGTGCCGGTGGTTTTAACATCCTGGAAAGATAGGTAGAAATGACTGAAGTCGTCAGCGCTGCTTACCGAGATGTCGTTTTGCATGGTAACCCCAGTGTTAAAGAATGCCTTTTTCTGATTTGCAACAGCACTGTAGGGAACCGTCTGATAAGACCCGTCAACTAACTTACCACCCAGGATAACCATTTGTCCATTGTATTCCGGACCATAACTCTGGTTTTCGTAAGAAGTGTAAGGGTCTGTATTACGGCCAGGACCAATCCAGAATGTATAGTTAGGATCAGCAACGCCGACAGCTTCTCCTGAACCAGAACCAAAACGAGTCTGTAAATCAGGCATGTAAGATACCTTCTCAAAGGTTGTTACATTACTGATTTTAACAGTCATCTTGCCTTTGTCTCCTCTTTTGGTTGTTACAATCAAAACACCGTTCGAAGCATCATTTCCGTAAAGAGCAGCAGCAGAAGCACCTTTTAATACGTTTACACTCTCTATATCGTTAGGATTCACTGAGTTCAGATAAGTGGCACTTACCGGAACATCATCCAAAACGATAAGAGCCTGGTTACTGGCAAGAAAGTGGCGGTTACCACGGAGTGTAATCTTGGTATCCGGATTAACACCATTATTTATCGTGTTGATCTGAAGACCGGAAACCTTTCCAGTCATACCATTCATAACATTGGACGCACCTGCCTGAGTAAGCTCGGCATTATCAACTTTAGCAGTTGCAACACCCATCTCTTTGGGTTTCCTCTTAATCCCATAAGCAGTAACAATGACTTCTTCAACCGAAATATTTTCGGATTTTAGTAAATTGTCACTGTGGGGTCAACTTTCAGAAGCTAGTGATATAAGAATTAGAATTCTGATTTTGGGATTTATATATGTTTGCTGGCTGAATCAATATGAGCAATCTTGCC
>CAINLJ010000229.1 GCA_903850335.1 uncultured Bacteroidia bacterium
GGGGGACTCATTTTCGGTACGGGAATGGCCATATTGGGTTATTGCCCCGGAACACTTCCTGTTTCGTTGGGTGAAGGTTCACTGGATGCCTTAGTTGGGATTATTGGCGGATTAGTAGCCGGACTTGTGTATACAATCTTACTGCCCTCAATTCATGGTATTTTAGGACCGGACTTTGGAAATATCACCTTGAAGTCAATAGTGGGGGCGAACACTACTCTGTTTTTTATACTCGTTTTTGTAATCGGTGCTATTTTTATTGGCTTTTCCTTTTGGTTGCACAAGCTTGAAAAGGTAAATGATTTAAAATGGCTTTTTGCCGGAGTCGCTTTAGCAATTCTTAATGGAATTGTTTTTTTGACAATCGTTACCGACAGAATCTTAGGTGCTTCAACTGCCTATCCATATCTCAGTGATTTAATTACAGGAACAACTGGGAATGAGTATTTTGCCAAAATTAAAGGCCCGGGGCAATGGGAATTGATATTTTTAGCCGGGGCTGTCTTTTCAGGGCTTGCTTTGTCCCTGATAAGAAAAGATTTCAAATTAGTCCTGATTCATAAGAATTGGAAAGTATATAAAGGAGATTCACCTGTAAAACGGATTATCTGGGCTTTTATTGGTGGTTTTCTGATTATAATCGGTTCAAGAATGGCAGGAGGATGCACGAGCGGACACATTATTTCCGGAGGAATGCAACTAGCTGTGAGCAGTTTATTATTTACGTTTTTTGTTTTTACAGGGTTGCTTGTGACGGGCAGACTATTTTACAGAACAATAGATTAAGTAATGAGATTACTTCTGAAAAATATTTTCCAATTCTATTACCAGGGTTTCAAAGGGATGACCGTTGGAAAAAAACTTTGGCTAATTATTATCATAAAATTGATATTGATATTTGTAGTGTTGAAGATTTTCTTTTTCCCAGATTTTTTAAAGACTCATTTTAAAACAGATGCTGAACGCAGCAATTATGTTATAGAACAATTAACTAAATAAAAGAGAATGGAACACATTGATTTTTCGCTTGTTGATTGGTCCCGGGCTCAGTTTGCACTTACTGCAATGTATCATTGGCTGTTTGTGCCATTGACATTGGGACTGTCGTTTATTATTGCTTTCATGGAAACGTTGTATTTCCGGACGGGAAATCCGGAATGGAAGCGCATGACCAAATTCTGGATGTCCCTTTTTGGTGTAAACTTCGCGATTGGTGTTGCTACCGGAATTATCCTTGAATTTGAATTCGGTACTAACTGGTCCAATTATTCATGGTTTGTTGGGGATATTTTTGGGGCGCCATTAGCTATTGAGGGGATTATGGCCTTCTTCCTGGAGAGCACCTTTATTGCGGTGATGTTTTTCGGATGGAATAAGGTAAGTAAGAAATTTCACCTGGTCTCAACCTGGCTCGTGGCTATCGGGTCTAACTTGTCTGCCTTATGGATTCTGGTTGCAAATGCGTGGATGCAATACCCGACTGGTATGAGGTTTAATCCTGATACAGCGCGAAATGAGATGGTCAATTTCTGGGATGTGCTGTTTTCGCCTGTTGCAATCAATAAGTTCCTCCATACCGTTTTATCGGCCTACATTCTGGCAGCTGTCTTCGTTGTTGGTGTAAGTGCATGGTTTTTATTGAAAAACAGAGAACATTTGTTTGCCAGGAAAAGCATTAAGGTTGCTGCTATTTTTGGTTTGGCGGCTTCTTTTTTAACGATAGTGACCGGAGATGGGTCTGCCAGAAATATGGCAAAGTATCAGCCTATGAAATTTGCCGCGATGGAAAATTTGTATGTAGGACAAGAGAGTGCTCCACTTGTTGCCATCGGATTACTCAAAGAGGATCAAAAGGAAGTTAATCACAAAAAGCAGGATTTTCGATTTGAAATTGAGATTCCAAGTATGCTTTCCTACATGGCATTTTTGGATTTAAAGGCTTACGTACCAGGAATAAAGGATTTAGTCCATGGAAATCCTGAGCGTAATATATTGTCTTTTAAGGAAAAAAGCGAGAAGGGTAAGATTGCAATCCAATCGTTGGCTGATTTCAGGAATGCCAAAAAAGCAAAAAACGATAGTTTGGCCAAAAATTCTCTTACGAAATTTGAGGTTAATTATCCTTATTTTGGTTATGGTTATTATGCTGGTCGTGATGAACATGAATTAATCCCTAATATTCCATTAACTTTTTATTCGTTTCGGATAATGGTCGGATTGGGATTTCATTTTATTGCTCTGTTCCTGGTGGTTTTGATACTGACCCTGAAAGATAAAATAGAAAAGAAACGATTTATTCTGTACACGGCACTTTGGACAATTCCTCTGGCATATATTGCCTCTGAGCTGGGTTGGATCGTTGCTGAAGCAGGTCGCCAACCCTGGGTCATACAGGATATATTGCCAACCATAGCCGCAGTTTCGCAGATAAAACCAGCGTCAGTTCAAATAACCTTTTGGCTCTTCTTTATCCTTTTTACCGGCCTGCTGATCGCCGAAATTAAGATTCTGACCTCTCAGATCAAAAAGGGGCCGGCTCCTGAATCATCAGAAAATTAGCAATGTACAATTTAAAAATCTGAGTTATGTTTGAAACATTTTCACATATCCTGCTTCAACAATACTGGTGGATCATCGTATCCCTGCTTGGAGCAATTCTTGTCTTCCTGATGTTTGTACAGGGTGGACAGACGCTTATCTACACAATTGGAAAAACCGAAGATGAACGGACTGTTTTAGTGAACCTCCTGGGTCGGAAATGGGAATTTACTTTCACCACATTGGTCACCTTTGGCGGAGCATTTTTCGCATCGTTCCCATTATTCTATTCTACTAGCTTTGGGGGTGCCTACTGGGTGTGGATGCTGATTCTGATCGCATTTGTTGTTCAGGCTGTTTCGTATGAATACCGTCAGAAACCGAATAATTTTCTGGGGCAACGCACCTATGAAACTCTTTTATTTATCAATGGGTTATTGGGTACAATTCTGATTGGCACGGCTGTAGCGACATTCTTTACAGGCTCTGAGTTTTCGGTTGATAAAATGAACCTGACCAGAATTACAGGCAGTCAAATGCCGGTAATCTCTGAATGGAAAGGTTTGGCGAATGGATTGGAAGCAGCATTTAACCTGCAGAATCTTAGTCTTGGCTTAGCGGTCTTCTTTCTTGCACGTGTGCTTGGTTTACTCTATTTTATGAACCGGCTCCGAAATGCACCAATGATGGAACGGGTCAGGAAGCAATTGCTGTATAATGCGATTCCTTTTGTCGTTTTCTTCCTAACCTTTGTGATATGGCTTATGCTATCCTCAGGATTTGCAGTAGATCCTGCAACAGGTATAGTATCCATGGAGACATTTAAATATTTTCATAATCTGATAGCAATGCCTGTAGTAGCAATCCTTTTATTGTTGGGTGTCGCCATGGTCCTGGTTGGAATTATCCGGCCGCTAACCTGTTTTGTGAAGTGCGGAACCAAAGGGATCTGGCTTTCGGGAACGGGAACTATACTTACCGTGTTCTCCTTGTTTCTGTTAGCCGGTTTTAACAATACTGCCTATTATCCTTCAACCTTTGATTTGCAGAGCTCCTTAACGATTCAGAACAGTTCATCAAGTCATTATACATTGACAGCGATGAGCTATGTTTCGCTTATGGTCCCCTTTGTGATTGCATATATCTGGTATGCGTGGCGTTCGATAGATATTAAAAAGATTGATATTGAAGAGATAAAGACAGAGTCGCATGTATATTAAAAATATGAATAGTACCAGAAAGTTCTGGCACTATTCATATAATTGAAGTTACATTCTAAAAATGGTATTTGAAGTTTATTTCAAATACCATTTTTTATGCTGGAGAAATTCTGTCTATTTTAGAATCTGCATTATTTTACTATCAACCTCTTTTTACTTACCGCAAATGTCCCAAAATATCCCATCGCACCACCAGAAATATTGGTTAGTGGATTTGCTTGCGGAGCTGAGGCTGCAGCCATAGGACCTTTTTTGTTTCGGAGAATGTTATTGGCGGTTTTGAAATAATCGTAATTTACAGAATTGATGTGGTATAATTCAACATCCGCGATGTCTCCAGGATTAAAGGTTGGACGTTGCAGGGGAAAAACGATTTTCTGTCCATCTGTCACCTGATCGCTATAAATCTGGTAAACACTTGCCAGCGTATCGGTGTTCGCAACAGTCGATTCAACCCGGTAATAATCAATACTACCTGCAGGATCATTAAAGAAACATTTCAAATAATAGCTGTTACTGTTCTCTTTGCGCCCTGTTGTCGTAACTTTCTGTGAACTAACCGAATCCAATTTGACAGGATAGGGAAGGTATGAGTAGGCTTCATAAGTTTGATTTTCATCAATAATTTTGAGATGATAGGTCCTTCCGCTTGTGCCTTGCAGACTGGAAGTCTTGTAAGTGCCAGGTGTGGTTTCAGAAAGTATTTCAGAATTTCCCGCGTCATCGCTTATTGTTACGATTGCATTGCGAACCGCAGGGAATAAATCGTTAGAACTAAAGTAACTCTCTGTCCTGGATAAAACGACGCTGTAAGGTCCCGGTTGATCGGTTACTATTGCGGTGACAGTAAGCCGTGGAGAAGCTGTATTGAGATCAATTGAGATAACCTGCTCGCAGGATATCAAATTAATTGACACCAATATTGCAAGGATTAAATTTGGGAATTTGGATATTTTCATGACTAAAATTTGAAAGAATAGGTAATTGATGGTATTATAGGGAAAAGCGTTAATTTGACAACTTCTGTTTGGTTAGGCACTGTCGTACTAGGACGAAATGAGATCGAATATGCGTTCATACGGTCGTAGGCGTTATAAACCGACAGGCTCCAGGAAGATTCAAATCGTTTTGTCTTCTTTTGAATCCACGTGGCAGCTACATCCAAACGGTGGTAGTCTGGCATCCGATAACCGTTACGCTCGGTATAGTACGAGACAATGCGATTGTCAACCAGGTACTTGCCGCTCGGGAATGTAACCGCATTTCCGGTATAGTATACCCATGTTCCCGAAAGGGTCAGACGAGGAGAGACCTGATAAATGCCCACGACAGAGACTTCGTGCCGGCGGTCCTGTTTTGCAGGAAAAGGTTGACCAAGGTCGATATCCGGAAATGTGCGGTCTGTAAATGCGAGTGTATAGCTCACCCATCCGTTAAACTTTCCATATTTTTTTTTGGCAAATAGCTCTATCCCGTAAGATTTTCCTTTTCCAAATACTAAATCTGCCTCGGCGGTTTTGTTTAAAACAAACTGAGCACCATTTTTATACTCAATCTGATTCTGCATGTTTTTATAATAGACCTCCACGGAAGTTTCAAACAGGTTATTTTTTAAGTTCTTAAAAAACCCGAGAGAGTACTGATCAGCGATTTGAGGTTTCACAATGGAGCTGCTTGGAACCCATAAGTCTGCCGATTGGTATGATGTTGCATTCGATAACAAATGAATGTATTGCTGAGTATGGGCATACGAAGCTTTTATCGAACTACTCGGATTAAGGACGTAATTTGCACTTAGCCGGGGCTCAAAACCCCAGTACGTTTTTATATTTTGATTGGATTTATAGGTAGTTGTATCAGTGATATTTCCGTTCGTATCAAACCCATAGATCGTGGTAGGCCCCAGCAGGTTAAAGTTGGAGAGACGTATTCCGGCATTTATCCTCAGCCGGTTACTAACGGTATATTCGTCAGACAAAAAAAGTGCGTTATCAAGAGCGTATCTTTTTGGTATTTCAGAGTTTTGCAATGAAACAGTTGCTGTGCCGGTGACACTACCAGGGATAAAAGTATGGTAAATTGAGTTAAAACCTGCTTTTAGTGTATGTTTTTGATTCAGATAATACTGCCATTCCTGCTTAAGGTTATAATCACGGATCGTGGATTGCACGTTTACCTGTGTACTATCGCTTCCCAGCTGTTGGTTATAGGTGAAGTCGCTGTATATAAGTGAGGTGTTCATAAACAGTTTATTCGAGAAAATATGGTTCCACCTCATTGTTCCCGTTGTGTTGCCCCATTTTGATTGAAAGGCATTGCTCGAGCGCAGAATATTAATATCATCCCGGCCAAAATAGCCGGATATGAAGAGCCGGTCTTTTTGTCCAAGCCTGAAGTTCATTTTCATGTTCAGATCATAAAAGTAGATGTTTGTATTCTTCAGCATCGTATTGGATGAAGCTTTTAAGAACAAGTCGGCATAGGTGCGTCGTCCCGATATCATAAACGAACTTTTCTCTTTTTGAATAGGCCCTTCCACAGTAAGATGAGATGAAATAAGCCCGATTCCACCGTTAACGTGGTACTCTTTATCGTTTCCTTCATTCATTTTAACATCAAGTACTGATGATAAACGACCGCCATACTCAGCCGGCATTCCCCCTTTGATAAGATTGACATCCTTTATGGCATCTGAATTGAAGACAGAAAAAAATCCAAGTACGTGCGATGGATTGTAAACTGTTGCCTCGTCAAGAAGGATGAGGTTTTGATCGGCTCCACCACCCCGAACATAGAATCCGGCGTTTCCTTCGCCTGCGGATTTAACGCCAGGCAGTAACTGAATCGTTTTTAGAACGTCCTTTTCACCGAATAAAACGGGCACATTTTTTATCTCTGCGATATTGAGTTTTGTATTTCCCATTTGGGAAGTGGTAATATTGTGGTCTTCTCTTTCACCCTTTATGGTGACCTCTCCCAAGGCTATAACACTCTGGTTGAGTTCAATATTTATTCGTAAATTCTGATTCAGGTTGATAGGTTGAACATTTCGTTCATAACCAACAAACTGGGTTGCCAGGTTATAAGTACCCTCAGGGAGGGTCAATGAAAAAAAACCATAGGCGTTTGTTGCAACTCCCCTGTTGGGGTTACCAACGGGATATACGGCTGCTCCGATTAGTGCTTCCCCGCTTTTTGCATCTCTGATTTCTCCGCTTATGGTATAATTTGTTACTGCAAACGCGCTGTTGATATGAACCAGAAAGACTGCGACTGCCAAAACGAATAGAGGTAATGTTAATTTGGACATAGATTTATTATAAGATGACCGGATTATTTTCCAGGGTGAATAAAGTTGTCTAAGAGCCAGTTTAACAGACTCTTAGACAATTAATTTAATTTTTAATTTGCACAGGTTCCAGTTCCCTGATTCCCGTTACCCTTTTGACCTTTCCCATTTCCCTGACCATTGCCATTCATCCGGTATTGCTTTCCTTGTTCCATTGATGAATCAACAATTTGATCGTAAACTCCCTGACTTAGATATATTGGAGTATAAACAGATCCAAGGGTCGACAGCTGACGGTTAAAGGCCCTCAGATGATTGCGTGAACCTTTTACCAGATTCTCGAATACCATGGTTACATTTGTATTGACAGCACTACTGAGACAGGCATTCAGGTCATTAATATCCATCTCTTCGATTAAGGCTCCGGTTTTATAGGCTTCTTCGAGGGTTGCTGAGCCCTCAACTACTAATTTAGAATAGAGTGCCTGAACTTCGGTGTTCGTAAATATTCCTGGTGCACCAATTGATGCATCACCATTATAGGTTGTCAGAAGGAGAACTATCGCATTAAGATGGTTGCTCTCTGCTGATGTAATATTAGAAAATATGGTACTACCCCATTTCTGGTAGAGAGCTGTATAAACATCGCGGGCAAGTTTTTCCTCCTCTTTCATTTTTAATAGCGAGGCTAATTCACTATCAGTCAAGGCAGAGGTTGTAACTAACGCGGATTTTAAATTGGCTTCAATTACCGAAGTTGTTCCATCGCCTGATACATTCAAAAGGCTTGCATATTGTGCATTCTCACCGTTCATGCTCTCTTTTTGACAAGAGGTTACTGACATTATGGAAGCAAATAAAAGGGCAATCATTACTAGAGTTTTCATATTTGTTTTCATCTTATTTTGATTTTTGTTTAAAATTGAACATAACTATCCCATTCAATTGTTGTTGATTTTTTTAAACAATTGGCATTTAACTATATCGGTAAAATAGGTATGAGTTTTGCTCTGTATTGCAACAAGAAAGAGTGGTCTTTACTTCTTTGTGCAGCTGCCGGAATTATTGCAAACCCCCTTTTGGTTGGCACCAGGAGTGTTTTTCGCTTTACATATTCCCTTGCCGGATCCGTCACAGTTTCCATTCTTTGCGCCATTTCCAGCTATACGGTTTTCGTAAGTATCACAAATCCCATTCTTGTTTTGATCAACAAATGCCGCACACTTGTTTGTCCCATTACAGCTGCCATTACAGCTTCCCTTTCCACCTGCGGGATTATGGGCCGCAGTAATGAAGGTTGCTGCAACCAGGATTAATCCCGCCAAAAAAAGTTTTGTTTTCATGTTCCTAAAAATTTAATTGTTTGTAAGTCAATTTTTTAATTGCTTACCATGTTGCCAGCCATTAGGCTTACCGCTACCGGAG
Organism: uncultured Bacteroidia bacterium; assembly: GCA_903850335.1. Lineage (GTDB taxonomy): Bacteria > Bacteroidota > Bacteroidia > Bacteroidales > Prolixibacteraceae > JAAFHB01. Next base: position 8,473 of record CAINLJ010000229.1, read on the forward strand.
AATCCCATTGGTGCATCGTTGGTAAACATTTCTTCAAATAATTTTTCGAGTTTTTGTTGTTGTTCCTGGTTACAAAAGCTTTTTATGTCGAGGTAATACTTGTAAGTGATCTTCTTAAGATTGCTATGCAAATAACCAATAGAATCAGATAATACATTTAATCTTGAGGTATCACTCTTCTGCGCCGACATTTCAATAAGCATTTGCTTCCGTTTCAAGGCTAATTCAAGAGTAATCTCCCGCGCTTTTGGCCTGAAAACAGGGTTGAGTATTCTGAATTTGTCCGTTTGTTCGCTTGTCAGGTTCAGTTGGTCGTGGAAATACCTCCCACTGAACCTTTCAGCATTAGCCTCCAGCTGTTTCTGATCAACAGCCGGATTCATCTCCACCCTTGCGGATTGTCGCTGATGGTAAACGATTGTCACAAGTGTTGAAATATTCATTAGTAAAAGTGCAACGATTGCCCAAACCATCATGCTGCGTTTTGTATCTGCTCTCATCATTTTTTATTTATTAATTTGTTAGCAGATCAACTGATTCGAGGGCGGCATCGTTAAGGTATGCCATCTCGGCGGGAATCTTATTGACAGTAGTGAGAGGTTTATAGAGATTACCTGCTACAACTCCAAATAGGATGGCGGCTGCCAAAGAAACTGTTATAAGTGCAGACTTTAGAACTTTTTGAAATATGGAAACAGGTTGGTAACTTTCATAACCTTGAGCCATTTCCTCAATTCCTGCCATGATCCTTGTAACAAGAAATGGATTAGATTGTAGATTTTTTTCCTCTTGTATTACCTTTTCCGAAAGGATAAACAGCTGATTCATTTCTGCACAATCCTGACAATCCCCCAGATGTGCTTTAACCTGAATCATGATACCTTCGGGCAATTCTCCCTCCCGGTAAGCTTCCAACTCTTTTTGACATAATTGACAGTTCATTTTAATTGACTTTAATGGTTAGAAACAAAACTCTTTTTTTTCCTACGGTTATTTTTTCTTTTTTTTCTGAGTCGCCGACAATTTTTCGCGAAGATTTGCTTTAGCCCTTTGAATCAGCGCTTCTACTGCCCCTTCTGATGTATTCATGATCTCTGCGATCTGCTTCTGTGATAAGTCATCATATTTACTAAGTACTATTGCAGTACGCTGATTTTCAGGCAAACTCTCCAATGCATTCCGGACCCACTCCTTGTGTTCCTTGAGGATTAGAATATTCTCCGGACTCTCATTGTCGGGAATGGAAAACGAATATTCCTCCTTTTTAGAATTCCCAAATACAATTTCGAAGCGCTGTACCAAAAGTTTTTTGGAGGATTTTCGTGTTTTATTCAGTGAAGCATTAACGGCGATCCGGTAGATCCAGGTAGAAAAGGCCGCATCACCTTTAAATCCCGATAACGTCTGATATGCCTGGATGAAGACCTCCTGAGTAAGGTCATCGGAATCTTCTTTATTGTGAAGAAAGCCCATGCAGGTGCGAAAAACCAATGGCTGATATCGCTCAACAAGGGTCCTGAATAAATTGCGGTCTCCCTGAATTATTTGAAATATTATCTCCCTATCAGTCATTTTGCCATTTTCAATGTCCAGGCTAATCCTATCCTTTCTTACTTATTTCGAGCAAACCCTCTTGGTTAAGAATGACAATGTCCTTCTCTTTTAATTCAATAAGTCCGTCTTTTTCAAAGCTTTTAAGCAATTTCACTGTACTCTCCGTTGATATACCGGCAAAATCAGCGATGTCTTTTCGGGACAGTAACTGGAAAATCCTGGAATTTTCATTCTTAAATCCATCAATATAAAGCAAAGTCTCTGCAATCCGACCATTCATTTGCTTGTATAAAACGGTTCTTAATGTTTCGAAAAGATTCGCGTTTTGTTCGCAATACCTTTTAACCATCGCAAAACCAAATAATCCGTTTTGCTTGAAGACCCTTGTAATTGCATCCTTCTCTACCAGAAAAACCTGGCAATCGGTGAGAGCTACAGACGAATAATTGAAGGTGTTTTTAGTGAATACAGCCGAAAGACCTACAAATTCACCTGGAGTGATAATCCTGAGATTGTAATCCCGCTCACCTTCGACATATTGCCGTGCCAGACCACTGATTACAAATAAAACATACGAAGCAAAGGCACCTTGTTTGGTTAGATGGTCACCCTTACGAAATCGCACCTGCGTCTTGCTTCCCCTTACCAATTCCACCTCCTCGGGTGAAAGCATTTGAAAACAGGGTGCCTGTATATCGCAAATAAATTCGGTATCTATTTCAAGAATTGTCCTCATTTAATTATTTTTTTAGATTAACACCCATTTCCATACCGGTACTACTTTTATTTCCTTACCGGAAATATTGAAGTAATCTTCCTGGTTTAATGTTAGAATTGTGCCATATCCCAGATTGAAAAATTCCATTGCTTCTATCAACCCACTAATTTCGCGATTTTTATTATCCAAATTAAGATCTGTACATACCTGATATGCGCCTTCAATTTGCTTCAATTTGAAAACAACGAAATCACATTCATATTTACCTTTAAAGTAATTGATCGTTAGGTTATTGCGTTTTAATGCCAGAAAAACGGCATTTTCAAGTAAACGTCCAAAATCGTTTGTGTAACTTAATGAATTAGCCCTTGCAAAACCGGAGTCAATAGTATAAACCTTTTTTGGATTTACAACCATACTTTTTGCTGACCAGCTAAATTGCGGGACTGAAAAAATAAGATAACTATCCTCACACCAGCTGACATATTCACTGACCGAATTGGTAGATCCAAGGTTAAAACTGTTCTTTAGCCTGTTAAGGGTATATTCCTTTCCTGCATTGGAAATTAAGTATGATGCGATATCTATAAGTGTTCTAACATTTCTAACACCATATCTTACAGCGATATCACGATATAAAATATCCCTGAACAATTGTTGTAAGGTTTCCAAAGAGCCATATTTCAGATATTCCGGAAATACACCTTTTTCTAAATATAACTGAAAGGTTGCAAATGAAAGTTCAATATTAAAAAAGTCAGGAAACTCTTTGCAGGAGAATGGGAACAGCTCAAATCGAATGTGCCTGCCTGTAAGTCTCGTGCCCAGCTCGAAGCTTAACAGTGAAGCAATTTTGGAAAATCGTCAACATCGAAACCAAAAACCCGGGAATCTTCAAATGTGAAAAATGAGATATCCCCCTCTATTAAAGTGGCAAGCTGACACATGTATGTGCTTTTTCCGCATCGTCTTATTCCTGATATAATATCAATATAACCTGTTATTCCCGGCTTATCAGGCATAGCCCTCTCTATTCCCTTATCCCGTGTCTTAAAGGATTCCTGTTGATCGTTATAGGCAGATTCAAGTTCGGATATCAGTACCATAATTAGTTACTATATCGCAAATATACAAATTTTTGAGTATTAAAGCAATGTTGTGCATTAGTAAAATACAATTGTGTATATTGGTATAATATAGAACTGCCATATGTCATAATATCAGTTTATTATGAATTAAAGTTTAAATTGCTTGAATTTTCTAAATCAATAAAAAAGTTGTCCTGATTCAATCGGGGAGTTATTATGCTAATGTTTAAAATAACGGGTTTATGAATTAAGGCAATGTAAATTTGCATCATCAAAATTTTAGATAAACCATGTTGTACACAAATTTAAAACATATCGAAAGCACAGCCCAGCATGTTGAGATAATCAATGAGCAGGAAAATAGTATGGTTATCTGGGGACGCATGGAGCCGAAGAGTATTCTTGTTTACAGGATTGCAGAAGAACTGGAAGCCGATTATCCCAACGTTAAATTCTATGATGTCGAAATTGATAATCCCGGGATAAGTGACCTGCGCAGCCTTCCGGAACTTAGCAATTTATCCGGCATTCCATACTCTGTCTTTTACAAAAACGGTCAGGTTGTTCAAGCTACCTCGGGACTTCAAACCAAAGATCAGATCGTTGCAATACTAAATAACGAATTTAGGAATCATTCAAATATTTAAGTAATTATATATCAAAAGAATATGCAAACAACATTGATTGTAATAGCGGTTTTAATCACCTCAATTATCATTTTTCGCTATATCGCGATGGCGAAAATTAAGAATGCCCCAATGGTGGCAGACCATGAAAAGGTATTAACCCTTACTGACAAAAATTTTCAGCAGCAGACAAAGAATAAAGTTGTCTTAGTCGATTTCTGGGCGACCTGGTGCGCCCCCTGCCGTATGATGGCTCCTGTCCTAAATGATGTTGCCTCCGAATTATCGGGAAGCTCCCACGTCGGCAAAGTCAACATTGAGCAATACCAATCATTGGCCCAAAAATTTAAGGTACGAAGTATTCCTACACTTATTCTCTTTAAAAATGGAGCCGAGATTAACCGTTTTGTGGGAATTAAATCAAAGGAATTTTTATTGAAGGAGATAGCTAAAGTTGGATAGGGGGGGTGAACGAGGTCATTTTTTCTGTTAACCTCATTTTGGTCAATTTACAAAGACCCCACCCCAGCCCTCACCTACGGAGAGGGCGATTTACGGAGGGGTACCGACGCAGTTAACGATTGAATTAATGAATTAAATACGACTATAAAGAATATGGAAAAAATTATAATTATTGGAGGAGTTGCGGCCGGAGCCACAGCAGCAGCAAAGGTACGACGCATTTCGCCGACTGCTGAAATAATCATGCTGGAGGCAGGACCTGACATCTCGTTTGCCAATTGCGGATTACCCTATTTTATTGGGGGTGACATAAAAAGCAGGTCAAAACTAATCCTGCAAAGTCCCGAAAGTTTTAACGAACAATATGGCGTTGAGGTGCATACTCATACAATTGTTTCGTCAATTGACAGGGTCGCTCACACATTGAGAACAATGGACACCCGAAGCGGAGAGCAGAAATCCTTTGAATACACCAAATTAATCATGGCGCAGGGTGGACGACCTATCACCCCAACCTTGCCCGGGGCAGATCTTGATCATGTATTCACTCTCTGGACATTGGAAGATATGGATAAAATTTCATATCATCTTGAGGAGAAGAAGCCCAAAAATGCAGTGGTCGTAGGCGGAGGGTTCATTGGACTCGAAATGGTTGAGGCACTTGTAAAAAGAGGTTTGAAGGTGAACGTGGTGGAGATGATGCCCCATGTGATGGCAATTATGGAAGCCGAGACTGCGGGATTCATAGAGAATGAACTCCTTTCGTATGGTGTTGGGATTCATACCGGTGCTGGGGTGACCCAAATTATGCCCCGTTCTGTAAAACTGGACAATGGAAAGATCCTTGAAGCAGATATGGTTCTTCTCTCAATTGGTGTTCGCCCTACGTTGCAATTAGCCAAAGAGGCGGGTCTCGAAATAGGGGAGGCAGGCGGATTGCTTGTTAACTCTCAATTGCAAACTTCTGATTCCGATATCTTTGCTGCAGGTGATATGGTTGAGATCGAACATCGGGTTAATGGCAAAAAAGTGAGGATTCCGTTAGCAGGACCAGCAAACCGCCAGGGTCGGATTGCTGCTGAGAATGCACTCGGAGGAAAGCACAGTTACAAGGGAGCGATCGGAACATCAGTTGTACGGGTATTCGAAGCTGTTGCCGGAACCACCGGACTGTCACTGAAACAAGCCCGGGCCGCCGGAATGGATGCAGATGCAATAGTCGTTCATAAAGAGCATCATACATCTTATTATCCAGGCGCTGAAACTGTTACGACAATGCTAATTTATGATAGGAACACTGGAATTGTTCTGGGTGGACAAACTGCAGGGTATAAAGGGGCGGATAAACGTCTTGATGTAATTGCTACAGCCACTGCAGCAAAATTGACAATCGGTGATCTGGCAGACATCGACTTTGCCTATTCACCGCCCATTGGAACTGCAAATGATGCAGTCAACATGGCTGCCTATACTGCCGAAAACAGGATTTCGGGGTTTAGTCCATCCGTTACAGTTACAGAACTGGACGATTTTATCGAAGGGAAAAATCCCATTTTTGTGGATGTCCGTGATGTTTTTGCGTTTCAGAAAAGTCATATCAAAGGGGCTGTTCATGTACCGCTGGAATTATTATCCGGGCAAATCAAGTCAATACCTGCGGGGTATCCTGTTATCGTTTATGATGAAACCGGAAAGAAAGGGCATCAGGCTCTGCGAACTTTGTTAGGTGCCGGTTTTAAAGATGTAACAAATATTTCGGGAGGGCATATTTCATTACAACGTCAAGCCCGTACAGTCGGATTTAACCATCTGAAAATAGACCTCCTGCCTGTTGTAATCAAATCCTTGGAAGAGGAGGTTTCAAAGACGGAAGTAAAAACTGAAGAAAAGACTATCGATGATCGTTCACAAATTATTGTTGACGTACGAACACCTTATGAATTTCAATCGGGTGCTTATCCGGGTGCAGTAAATATTGAGCTTGATGAGTTAATGGAACGGTATAGCGAACTGGGAAGTAATAAATCACGTGATATCGTTGTTTATTGCGCTTCGGGAGCCCGTTCAGCCTATGCCCAACGGATGTTGGCGCAAATTGGATATACAAATGTTCGGAATGGTGGCGGTATTGCTGCGATGATGGCACAACGAAACACAAGATCTTCCGCACCAATCGTTTCAAATGACCCATTAATTGTGGATGTTCGCTCAAGTGAGGAATTTTCGGAGGGTGCATATCCTGGCGCTGTCAATATTCCTGTGGACGAACTACAGCGAAGAATCGGTGAACTTGGGAGCAGATCAAGGCAGATCACCCTTTATTGTGCTTCCGGGGCACGTTCCGGTTACGGACAACGGGTGCTGCACCAACTGGGTTTTACAAACGTAAAAAACGGTGGTGGTATCATGCAGATGATGATGCAACGATAAAAAAAGATGTAATAATTTAATAAGTCAACAACAATTTAAATCAGAATAATAATGTTATCGATAATAAAACAAATCCTGGGTATTGGTCCCAAAGCAGATTTTTCAGAATTGGTAAAAGAGGGTGCAATTATTTTAGATGTTCGAACAAAAGGTGAATACGGTTCCGGACATATCAGGGGATCAGTCAATATTCCAGTTGAACAACTGCACAAGAACCTTCACAAGTTAAAAGACAAAAAACGCCCCGTAATAACGTGCTGCGAATCAGGAATGAGAAGTTCTTCTGCAAAGCGGATTCTAACATCAAATGGTTTTATCAATGTACATAATGGTGGTAGTTGGTATAGTCTTAATAATAAACTAAGGTAATAAAATCGGGTTTTATGAAAAAAGTGTTAATCCTCGGTGGTGGTTTTGCGGGAGTGCAGACTGCTATTGAATTGCAAAAAAGCAAACAATTTGAGGTTACGCTGGTATCCGACCGGGATTATTTGTATCTCTTCCCCATATCCATCTGGATTCCGGTTCATAAGAAGGAGCTGGACGATGTGAAGGTTCCTATCGTAAACATTCAAAAAAAATACCCCTTTAAGCTGATTATTGATAAGGTTGTTCAAATTAAGGCCGGTGAAAAAACGGTTGTATTTGATAACCACTCATTAAACTTTGATTATCTGGTTGTTGCATTTGGTTCAGAGAAAATGGTGCATAAGGGGATTAACAATACACTATCGATCTGTGCAAAACCAGAAATGGCCCTGGAGATCCGGAATAAAATCGATGCCTTGGTGGAAAAAGGGGAGGGCCGGATTGCTATGGGTTTTGGAGGAAATCCGAAGGAGAAGTCAGCCGTACGTGGCGGTCCAGCCTTTGAATTAATGTTTAATATTCACAATTATCTGAAGAGTAAAAAGATCAGACAGAATTTTGACCTTACGTTCTTTGCACCCATGGATGAGCCGGGAGCCAGAATGGGTAAAGGGGCGCTTGTAATGCTGGATAAAATGTTTACCAAATATGGGATCAAAAAGCAATTCGGTAAAAAGATTAGAGAATTTGTAAGTGATGGAGTCGTTTTTGAGGATGACTCAAAATTAGAGTCTGATTTTACGATGTTTATTGCTGCCGGCGCAGGTCCTGCCTTACTAAAAGAATCTGATCTTCCCTTATCGGAAGGAGGCTTTATTAAAATTGATAATTTTTGCCAGGTTACCGGATACCCAAATGTTTTTGCGATCGGTGATGTTGCAGCTTTCGAGGGGCCTGAATGGATTGCCAAACAGGGTCATATTGCCGAGTTAATGGGGCGGAATGCCGCTTATAATATCATCGGCGCAGAAAATGGAACTCCGAATAGAAAAGGATACCAGGAGCACCTTAATATCTTGTGTGTTATGGATACCGGAGATGGGGCAGCGTTTGTTTTCCGAAATGGTCAAAATGCGTGGATGATCCCAATGCCAATTGTTGGGCATTGGCTAAAAAAAGGGTGGGGATTATATGCAAAACTGACTAAAGTGGGTAAATTCCCAAGGTTGCCTGGTTTATAAAAATCACTAAATGAGAAAAGTGCTCAAATTTTTGGTCAACAGCAGGATGATTATCCTTTCGGTCTTAGGAGTTTCACTCTACCTGGCTATTTCAAATTATCATGTTTCACTTTGGTATATTCTGGCGGCTGGTGCAGGACTTGGGGTGGTTTTCGGGAAAGTATTTTGCCGGTGGGTTTGCCCTATGGGATTAATCATGGAGATGATGATGGGGCTGAGCTCTGATGGAAAGATCAGGCAGATGTATCAATACCATAAAGTTGGCTGTCCCATTGCATGGATCTCAGGATTTCTGAATAAATATTCACTATTCAGGATCAGATTCAATGAGGATACCTGCAAGAATTGCGGAATATGTGATAAAAAATGCTACATCGTAGCGATGGAACCGCAGAAATATAGTCTGTATAAACCCATACTTGAAAAACCCGGAAGCAGTTATACCTGTTCTAAATGCCTCGAATGCGTTGTCTCCTGTCCTAATGGCAGCTTAAACTATAATGCAGTTTTTAAAAACTTACGATGAAAAACTTGTACGACAAAGAGTCTTTAGAGATCATGGGCTTTGCTGAAGAAGCCTATGTCAGTGGATCGAACCGGCTGGAAGAAATTCGCAATTATGCTCAACGGGCAGGGATAAAGCGAATTGGTATTGCTCATTGTGTCTCAATGCCAAAAGAAGCAGATACTGTTGTTCATTTTTTATCCGAAAATTTTGAAGTTTACAAGGTCGATTGTAAATGCGGAAGAATAGCAAAAAAAGATCTTTTAGGTGGGGAAGGAACCAGCATTATGTGCAATCCTTCAGGTCAGGCTGATTATTTAAGGGAGAACAATACAGAACTCAATATATCAATGGGATTATGTGTTGGACATGACATGATTTTCAGTCAGAAATCCGAAGTTCCGGTTACCACCTTAGTCGTTAAAGACAGAGTCAACAATCACAACCCGATCGAAGGTATCCGGTCACATATAAAGTCAGATAACTAAGATTCTGATGTAAGAGACTGAAAGCTAATTTAGAATATTGTGCTAAAGTAAATTCAATATGGAGAAGAAAGTTTATATTTATATTGGGATAATGGTTGCCCTTATGTTTGCATCAGTTGTTTGGATTAACAGGGAGAAAGAAATGGCCAGGAAGGTGGTTTATTCTGATGAGAAAATGGCGCCAATACACCTTACAAAGGCTAAATTTTTATCGATAGTAGCTAATTTTCAAAAGAATCCAAACGACTGGAAATATCTGGGTGATAAGCCCTGTATTATCGACTTTTATGCTTCGTGGTGCGGCCCGTGTAAATTGGTTGCTCCAATTATGGCGGATTTAGCAAAGGATTACGACGGGAGGATCTACTTCTATAAGGTTGATATAGATGCCGAGGAAGAAATAGCTGGTGCTTATGGGATTCAAAGTATCCCAACGATATTCTTTTGTCCCCTAAATGGTGCTCCTCAGGTGATTAATGGGGTTATGACAAAAGAGGCTTTCGAAAAAACCATAACCGGATTTTTAATGAAAAAGTAAAGTGTATTCCAAAGGGGGACTATAACCCTTGCCAATCATTTTCGCCATTTTATCTAAAAACTACGTTTAAACAGATGAAATACATAAAGATAACATCAAAATTTGCCTTAATTACTTTTCTGCTTTTGATATCTGTTCTGGTACAGGCCAAAATTCATGAACCCGTAAAATGGGCGTTTAAAACCAATGTATCCTCACCGATTATTACTGAATTGCAATTCACTGCTACGATTGATAGGGGATGGCATTTATACTCCCAGCACCTTGCTGAAGGCGGACCCATGCAAACTGAATTCAAATTTGAGAAAGTTGATGGTGTTGAATTTGTGGGTAAAATGAGCGAACCCAGGCCTGAGGAGGTATATGATAAGATGTTCCAAATGAAAGTACAATACTTTAGTACCTCTGCCATGTTCACTCAAAAAGTAAAAATAGTCACAGATAAGCCTGTTACTATAAAGGGGAATCTTTCATACCAGTCGTGTAACGACGAAAGTTGTATTCCAGGAGAAACAGAGTTTTCATTTATAATTCCGGGAAAATCTGTTGTTAAAGGGAATCAAACAGGCATCACTGGCACTCCGGATAAAACTCAAGCCGACCTGACAGGGGCAACTGCTTCATCGAATTTTCCGGTAACGGAACAATCGGCACAGAATAGCTCGAAAACTCAGGTGAAGACCATAAAAAAGGTAAGGCAGGTTGCCAATAATGACGATTTCTCAGGCAAAAATCAAACCTTACTGTGGTTTTTTCTTCAGGCATTTTTGTGGGGATTACTGGCAATTCTGACTCCTTGTGTTTTTCCAATGATACCAATGACAGTCTCTTACTTTATGAAAAGTGGCTCGAACGGGAAATTTCATGCCCTGGTTTATGGAATCTCAATTGTTGCAATATACGTTATTTTCGGTGTTCTTATTTCCATACTTTTCGGAGCAGACTTTGGTAACTGGCTTAGCACGCACTGGATTCCCAATGTCTTGTTCTTCCTGATATTTGTGGCTTTTGCTGCTTCGTTTTTTGGTTATTATGAGATAACGATGCCACATTGGCTTATTGATAAGAGTGCTAAGTATGAAGATAAGGGAGGTGTGACAGGTACAATTTTTATGGCTTTCACGTTGGTGCTTGTATCATTTTCGTGCACAGGACCTATCGTCGGAACAGTAGTGGTTCAGGCTGTTGGGGGAATGATCCTAAAACCGGTAGTCGGAATGCTTGGTTTCTCTATGGCCTTTGCCATCCCATTTACCCTTTTTGCATTCTTCCCGCAATGGCTTAATCGTTTGCCCAAATCTGGTGGCTGGCTTAATTCGGTGAAAGTTGTAATTGGATTCGTTGAGCTGGCTTTTGCACTTAAATTTTTGAATGTTCCTGATCAGACTTACCATTGGGGAATTCTCGACCGTGAGATCTATATTAGTTTCTGGATCGTTCTTTTTACAATGCTTGGTTTTTATCTGCTGGGAAAGATCAAGTTCCCGCATGACAGTGATTATCCTGTTGTAAAATCGTTTCCAAGGCTACTTATGATTATTTTTACATTTACTTTCGTACTTTACCTGATACCTGGACTTTTGGGGGCGCCACTTAAAGGAATATCGGGATGGCTGCCACCCACTGAAACCCAGGATTTTGATATTAATGCAATAATAAGGGAAAACAGAGAAGGAGGAACTGATGTTAATTCCGGAAATAGAACTGAAGTTGCTAATTATGCCGACCGTTTAAAACTGCCGCATGGCTTGCAGGGCTACTTTGATTTTGATCAGGCACTTAAAGTTTCGAGAACGTTAAAAAAGCCAATTTTTGTTGATTTTACAGGCCATGGATGTACAAATTGCCGTGAAATGGAGAATAGGGTTTGGAGCGATCCCCAGGTCCTTAAACGATTACGTGAAAATTTTGTCGTCGTAGCTCTCTATGTGGATGACAAGGTGATTGAAATGCCCAAAGAAGAGTGGTACACGAATTCAGCCGGTAAGTTGGTAAAATTGCTTGGAAAGAAAAATACAGAGATTCAAACAAGCAAATTCGGAACCAATTCACAGCCTTATTATGTAATTTTGGATGGAGATGGCGACCTGCTTGTGTCACCAAAGGCATATGATCTTAATGTTGAATCATTTAAACAATTCCTTGACGCCGGATATAAAGCATTCTAGTATTTAATATATTAATTTTAAATTATTTAAAAAGTATGAAAACAAAATTTCTGACATTTTTCCTTTTCGCATTTACAGTCTCTTTGCTTGTAACGAAACCATTTTTTTCTCAGGGTCAGAATGACCCTTGGACACCGCAGCAATTGTTAGCTCCTGCGGATCTTGCTAAAGTTCTGAACAATCCCAAATCTCCACAACCAATTGTTTATAGCATTGGTATGCAGGCAATTGTAAAAGGTTCAATTGATATTGGTCCTACAATGAGAGCTGAGAACCTGAATACTTTAAAACAAAAACTGAATAAGCTTCCTAAAAATTCGCAGATTGTGGTCTATTGTGGCTGTTGTCCATTTTCCAGGTGCCCTAATGTCAGACCTGCTATGGAGCTTTTAAAGAGCATGCAATTCACCAACTATAAGCTTTTAAACCTCCCGCAAAATATTAAAACAGACTGGATCGACAAGGGTTATCCAATGTCGGAATAACATTTAAAAAAATCATCTATGAGAACTTTGGTCCTTATTGTTGCCTTGATGCTGGTAGTGAGTGCCGGTTCGAAATTGTCAGGCCAGCCGACCGGTCTTGAAATCGGGAATAAGGCTCCGGAGATAAGGCTTCCTACAACAAGAGGTGATACAATCTCCTTGTCTTCCCAAAAAGGGAAAATGGTTTTGATTGATTTTTGGGGAACCTGGTGCGCTCCATGCGTTGAGGAGCAGGCAGATTTAGCCAGGTTGTACAAAAAATTTAAAAAGGCTAATCCTGTAAAAGGGAGGGGATTTGAAATTTATGGCGTTTCACTGGATGCAAAAAAACCGAACTGGGAAAATTTCATTATTAAAAATAGGATAAGCTGGATTCAGGTAAGTGATCTTAAATTCTGGAGGTCACCAGTTGCCAAAACTTATAAAATAGAAGGACTGCCATTTAATGTTTTGGTTGATTCTCAAGGTATCATCCTGGCAAAAAACCTGCACGGGACATTACTGGAGGAGGAGATAGTTAAGCATTTTAGTAAATGAACAGTCTTTTAATCTGTGCTAATCTGTGTAATCTGTGGTAAAAAAATCACCACAGATTACACAGATTAACACAGAGATTTGATATAACCTCAGGATATTTTGCAATAAATTATAAAAACATGAAGGCGAATTTTGAAACTATTATTAATGATACCAAACCCGTAATTGTTGACTTTCATGCCTTGTGGTGTGGTCCCTGCAAGGCACAGTCTCCAATATTAAAGGAGGTGGCATCAGAATTTGGGGAACGTATCAGGGTAATCAAGATTGATGTCGATCAAAATCCTAATGTGGCCGGGCGATACAGTATTCAAAGTGTACCCACCCTGATCGTTTTTAAGGGTGGACAAATTGTCTGGAGACAATCGGGTGTTGTGAGTAAAAATCAGTTGGTTAGTTTAGTTGAAGATATCATCAGAAAAAATTGACAATTTAGGTTTGTGTTGAGAATTATAATTAATCACTAAAAAAAGAAGAAGATGAAAAAGAACATGGGAAGTGTTGACAAGGCACTCAGGATTTTGGTTGCAATTGTAATTGCTGTTTTATTTTACACAGAAGTAGTAACCGGCGTTTTAGGAATCGTTCTCCTGGTTTTGGCTGGTGTGTTTGTGCTGACAAGTTTTATCAGTTTTTGCCCGCTGTACCTGCTGTTTGGTATTAATACAGGCAAGAAATAGATCGCAATTTTGAGGAGTAGTGTATGATTAAAATTTGTATGCTGCTCCTCAATAAAATGTGTCTTAGAATTTGAATTATAATTTTTATTGATCTGTAATTGAACTAACTTTACAAATAAAATATATTCAAAATGGAGGCAAAACAATTAGTTATCGAGAGAGAAAGTCCGTGGGGGTTTGACAAAACAGTTGAATTACTAACTTCTGAATCAGAACGGCGTAACTGGATGATACCAGCGACTCACGACCTGAAGGCATCTCTGGCAAAAGCCGGGAAGGAAGTCAGGCCTGTGAAGGTTCTTGAAATCTGCAAACCCGAATATTCGGGAAAGTTGCTGGAGAAAAGTGATGAAAGGATTGTTTCAGTTGTCATGCCATGCCGGATTTCAGTTTACATTAAGGAGGACAATAGTACCTATGTTGCGTTTTTGGATGGATTAGGATTGGCTGCAGGTTTACCTGAGAATGTTCGGGAGGTAATGGTTGCGGCATCGGATGAAGTTAATGATATAATTGATTCGGTATTTTTAAGCTGAAAAACTTAAAAATTATGATTTTGTCGGAAACGATCTTTTCCTTTAATGTTGCCTATTTTGTGAGTGCTTTTATTACATTGCTCGCATTAGTCAACCCGATTCAGAAAATATTTTTAATCAATTCACTGAAGGGGCAGCTTACTGACAGCGAGTTGCGTTATATTTCCATCAAATCATCACTAACGGCTTTTATAATTCTATTGCTGTTCCTTTTTCTGGGGAATGTCATATTTGCCTATGTCTTTCGAATTCAGCTTTATTCATTTCGGATAACCTGTGGAATGGTTCTTGTTTATAGCGGATGGATTGCCTTGCATCAGGGTGTGTTGATTAATTTAGGAAAGGATGTAAGGATTCAGGATATATCCTCAGTTCCAATTGCAATTCCCATGATTGCGGGTCCTGGAACCATTACTGCAACAGTGACTTTTCCTGCTCAGTACGGATCACTTGTGACCGTAATTGCAGTATTTACAGCTCTTGTTGTTAACCTGATCATCATGCTGTTTGCCAAGAAGATAGGGAGTGTCATGATCAAACTCAATATTTTGTCACCTTTTGTCCGTATCATTGGATTAATTATCGCGACGATTGGAATTCAAATGATTTTTGATGGAGGTGTTGAATTTCTTAAAATGCATGGATTAATAAAATTAGCTTAGTTTAGCATTTCCAGACATTCATGATAATGCCTAATATACTCCCCTTTTGTTCCCTCATCCAAAAATGATCTCTGAACTAAAATTTCCACGCCCGCTTGTTTTTTAAGTAAAGGAGCAAATAATTTGTCAACCCTTTTCTCAGGTATTCCTGTTTTTCTTCCAAAAAGGATAAAATCTTCTTTACATGGATGGTGTTGTGTGTTTTTTATGCTGCAGTCGGACCTGTACCCATCTTTAAATAATTCGTCCGTTAAAGCAAAAAGCGGTCTTCATCGACGTGAATCCTTGTATACATCAGATCATAAGCCGGACTTAATATATAATCGCCATTAATAGTCTTGAGTAATAAAAAAATTTTCAAATGAGCATCCACAATAAAGAGGCTACCTTTTCAGGCAGCCTCTTTATCTTTATGAATAGACAATCTAATCAACTCCTTTTGGATTGCCTCCCGAATCTTTCCATTGATAGGCGTGTGGCCATTTAGAAGTATCTGTTGTAACTTCGGTATGACAGGTATGGCATGACATCTTAACCTGAGGAGAGGCGCCTGCATGCTTTTCTGTGAAGTCACTGATTGATGAATCCCCCCGTGAGCTTTTATGGCAGACACCGCAACTTCCAATTGTTTTAACAGGCCGTGCCGACCCCTGGTATTGCAATTCCTGGTAATTATCCTTAACATTCAGTGAAGGAACCATTGCATGCGGACTTCCATGACAGGCTGAACAGTAAAGATTACCGTGTCCGTGGCTGGTTTTATAGAGAGCTGTTCCCGTGTCGATACCCGATACTCCTTTGTGACAGGTTACGCATGCAGGTTCTCCTACCCATGGTGTTCTTCCGGCTGCAATTGTAGAAGCGACATTAGCCATTGTACCGTGACAGGTAGTGCAGTTGCCATCAGTAGCTGTATGACGCGCGCTTCTGCTGCATTTAGTTGTCGCACCCGGGTGGCAATCATAACACGATGCACCTTTGGTCGCATGAAAACCATGTATAGCCTGCGACAGGTATTTGCCGGAACTTCCCGGAGTAGTTGATCCAAGGGCAGGCGACCCATGGCAACTTGCACAGAGAACAGGTTTGCTTGTCATCAGTTTTGTTCTGTGTGCCTTGTCATGTTTGGTCAGAATATCATCAAATGCATTGGTACCATGACATTTGGCACAATTAATCTCATCGGAGGTTGGGATTACGGTTTTTGTTGTCGCAACAACTTTGCCAGTAGCATCTTTGACAGTTATTGTTGCCTGTTGGTAGGGGTCTTTAACGCCTGAATCGTAAACCGGCACCACTGGAATTCCATCAGCACTGAAAAATCCGGCACCTGCTTTCATCGTTCCCGATAATCCATTTCCAAGCAATCCGATGTTAGGTGCCAGTGTTACCCCAAAGAGTTGCTTTGCATAGGTCCAGAACTGGCCATAATTTAATTTTCCAGACGAAAAAGTGTTATTGTCGACCGAATAAGAAACAGTCACACCTGTCGTCACAACAGTTGGCACTTTCCCTCTCTTTACAACCTGCACTTTCAGATTATTGTAGGGGGGGAGAATTACAAGCTTGTCGTAAGAGGGATTTAAACAATGCATACCCAGATCATTCCAGGCAAAGACTACATAGGTACTTGTCCCTCCAAATTCAACATTAGTTACCGCTGCAGCTTTTTCTGTGGGAACATCCAGTAATCCCGACTGATCCCCTGCTTTTTGTTTCGAACATCCCCATGTCAGGATTGAAAAAAGCAGTGCTACCCAAAACCCCAATTTTAATTTTTTCATGTGTTTGTTTTTATTTGTTAATATTCGCGCATATTTGTTAATATTCATAATTGTTAATAGCAAATATGATATTAAAAAAAATCCTGGGTGGAAATGTACTTTTTATATTTTCATTTCCAAGTAGTAGTTTATTTTAGGATTTCTAACCGGAAGTGATCTGGTCAGACAGAATAAATACAAAATAATCTGTATTATACAATAAATCAATTAGATAACATGAAGAAGATGTATTTAAAAGTTATTTAATCTTCTTGCAATATATAATAAGACTAAATAACTATTAGTAATTTGGTGATAATAAGGTTGGATATATGATTAAAAGCATAGTTTAAGTTAAATAGAATAATTAAGAAATTTTAACATTTGGAAGAACAAATCTGCATTCAGGTTGTTTTTATATTGTCGTTTATATGAAGTTTCATGCCTGGATTAAAACAGGGAATTGGTGGTTCAATAGTGCAGTATCCTACTTTTGAATAGTTATGACTATACTTTTTATATGAATAGGATTTTAATTTTGTTGGGGAATACGAAAATATTCATACATTTATTCCCGATGGTACTAAATTACGATCAGAGACAGAAGGTGAACTTTCTCTTGAATTGAACTATGGATTATCTTATAAATTAAAGAATTATTTTAGTTTGGGAATTGAATCGATGAATCAGAATCAATTTAAAGGATCAGTCTGGGACAATTCGATTTTATTGCTGGGCCCGTGTTTTTCTTATTCAACCAAGGGATTCTGGATTAATTTAACCTATATGCCGCAAATAACAAATTTAAAATCCGGTCAATTGGAGCTGACAGATCACGAACGTTTGCAAACCAGGTTAATAATTTCGTATGAATTCTAAATTTCAAATTCTCGTTTTAGGGCTTTTTTTAATAATTTTATTGAAAGGCTGCAGTCCCGCATTGTATATTCCAACACTCGCCGATTCACAAAAAGCCGGGGTGTCTGTTGATTCTCTAATGATAGGGAGAAAACTTTATGTCAGGAATTGCGGAAGTTGTCACAATCTCTACAGGGCGGAACAATTCACACGAAAAGAGTGGTATAGGGTGATGCCGGATATGCAAAAAAAGGCGAATATCAATAAGGATCAAAAGGTGATGATCCTTAAATACCTGGCGGTGCATTTCAAGGAAGGGAAATGATCAGGGATCAGATAAAAAAGTTGTGGACATTAATTTTCTTTAAACGATTTGATAGGTACTATTTATATGACAATTTCTTATTCTATTGGATAAAACCTGTTAATAAATGCTTAAAGGTGCAGAGCACCGTTTATATTTGTA
>CAINLJ010000230.1 GCA_903850335.1 uncultured Bacteroidia bacterium
AGAATAAGAAATTGTCATATAAATAGTACCTATCAAATCGTTTAAAGAAAATTAATGTCCACAACTTTTTTATCTGATCCAACAAAATTCAGGATTATGAAGCAAAAAGTAAACAGTTTTACGGACGAATTAAAGTGTCTAATCCTGAAATAGGTTTACCGACTGACTCGTTCCGTCGTTAAGTCGTCAAGTCGTTCCGTCGTCAAGTCGTCAAGTCGTCCCGTCGCCCCTTCGTCAAGTCGTTCCGTCGTTTTCAATCCCCCAGTTTTTTATACCGTATCCTTTGCGGGGTGCTGTCGCCAAGTCGTTTCTTCTTGTTCTCCTCATATTCCGAATAACTTCCTTCGAAATAATAAACCTGAGAATTACCTTCAAAGGCCAGAATGTGTGTAGCCACACGGTCCAAAAACCACCTGTCGTGCGAAATCACTACAGCACAACCTGCGAAACTATCCAGACCCTCTTCCAATGCACGTAACGTATTGACATCTATATCGTTGGTTGGCTCATCGAGAAGCAGAACATTGGCTTCAGATTTTAGTGTCAACGCCAAATGAAGCCTGTTACGCTCTCCACCGGAAAGGACTCCACATTTTTTCTCCTGATCGGCTCCGCTAAAATTGAACCTGGAAACATACGCTCTGGCATTTAACATCCGTCCACCCACCATGACTTCGTCTGTTCCTCCAGACAACACCTGATAGACAGTCTTATCATTTACAATCGCTTCGTGACCCTGATCAGCATAGCCAATCTTCACGGTCTCCCCTACCGAAAAACTACCTGAATCAATCTTTTCAAGACCAAGTATCATCCGGAAAAGCGTAGTTTTTCCGGCACCATTTGGACCGATTACACCGACAATTCCATTTGGAGGCAACACGAAATCCAATCCTTCAAAAAGCAACCTATCGCCGTATGCCTTGGAAACACCATGAGCCTCAATGACTTTATCACCTAATCGGGGACCATTAGGGATAAACAATTCAAGCTTTTCTTCTTTCTGTTTAACGTCCTCATTGAGTAGTTTTTCGTATGCCCCAAGACGTGCCTTAGATTTTGCCTGCCGGGCCTTTGGGCTCATTTTTACCCACTCAAGCTCACGTTCAAGGGTCTTGCGTCTCTTCGAAATCCCCTTCTCCTCCATCTCCAGTCGTTTTGACTTTTGCTCAAGCCAGCTTGAATAATTTCCTTTCCATGGAATACCTTCGCCACGGTCGAGTTCAAGAATCCATCCGGCGACATTGTCAAGGAAATAACGGTCGTGGGTAATGCAAATAACTGTACCCTTATATTGTTGCAAATGCATCTCAAGCCATTCGACAGATTCTGCATCCAGGTGATTCGTAGGCTCGTCGAGTAAAAGTATATCCGGTTGTTTAAGAAGGAGACGGCACAAAGCGACACGTCGTCTTTCACCTCCTGACAATACCTTCACTGAAGTTTCACCATCCGGACACCGAAGTGCATCCATTGCACGTTCAAGTTTGTTGTTCAGGTTCCAGGCATCTGTTGCATCTATTTTCTCCTGTAGTACGGCCTGTCTGTCCATTAGTTTATCCATGACATCAGGGTTCTCGTATACTTCTGGTAAACCAAACCTCTGGTTTATATCTTCATATTCTTCGAGAATGTCTACAATTTCCTGTGCACCTTCCTGAACAATACCCATAACTGTCTTTGATTCGTCAAGCAGTGGTTCCTGGGATAAATGACCTACGGTATATCCCGGTGAAAAGGCAAGCTCGCCATTAAAATCCTTTTCAAGTCCGGCGATGATCTTTAGAAGTGTCGATTTACCGGAGCCATTTAGCCCGATGATACCAATCTTAGCTCCCAGGTAAAATGAGAGTGAAATATCCTTTATTACTTGTTTTTGAGGTGGATAAGTCTTGCTTACCTTGTACATCGAAAATATAATCTGCCTGTCTTCTGCCATTGGTTTTTCGTTTTATTCGAACAGCAAAATTGGTATTTTTAATCAGATTAGGCAATAGATTAATACTTAATAAATAATTCGTGAGAAATAAATCAATAACCGGTTAGAAGGATTATTTTTCTTTCAGGTAAGCGGTGAAAATGTTGGAATTTAACTTATGTTTGTTCGTCAATGATTAAATCAAAATCCAAATGAAAAGATTTGCATTAGTTTCCACGATGGTTATCGTTTCGCTGACGGTCCTTTTTATTTATTGGAAATTTTCCTTTACATACAGTGAAGGGTATCGTGCCGGACTACTTCAAAAGATCTCTTACAAGGGAAATATTTTTAAGACTTACGAAGGTGAGATGATCCTCAGCAGTATCAGGAGTAATGCCAATGTCGCCATTGCTTCTGAGAAATTTTTCTTCTCGGTTCCGGATAAGGAGGTTGCCCTCCAACTTGAAAAAGTACAGGGCGAGAGTGTCGTAGTTCATTATGTTGAAAAAAACGGGAAACTTCCATGGAAAGGTGAAAGCAATTATTTCGTGGATAGCGTAAAAGTTAATATATCTCCCTTGCCTGGCCGTGCTATTCAGTGATTTCGATATTTATTTATTTCAATAGCGTTTATGAGCCTGATTCATAATAGATTTAAAACCAATGCAATCATTGGGTTTATGATGATTCTGAATATAATCCTTTGTGGTTTAATCTTTTTTCATTACCGGACGAATAACTTGCCAGCAGATATTGAATCATTTGGATGTCTATTGTCAATTCTCTTGTTGTCAATAATGTTATTAATCGTACCCGGTATTATTTCAGGTTTGATACCTGATACTTTAGGAGGACTTACTGCCCTTACATTAAGAAAATTTACACAAGTAAAATCTAAAATTGTCAGCCGCTAGCATCCATTAATTCCGCCGGCTACCTTATATATTTATAACTCATTGTATATTTGCCACTACCAAGAGTCACCGGTGAAGAATTCGTGGCAGATTCCAACTTGTACGAGCTTCCATTTAACAGATAATCCTCAGTTTTTTCTGGTAAAACTACCTTGGCTTTACACCCAACAGGCACATCAATAGTCATTTTAAGCTGATTGTTCTCAAAGGCCCAGTTAAAAGCAATTGATCCATAAGGTGTCTCCTTCGTGGTTTTAGCCCATTTGACCCCCTCAGGAATCTGAGGATCAAGAAAGAACTCCTTGTAAGCCGGAAAATTCTCGTCCGGCCGTATTCCCCCTACGGCCTGGTAAAACCACGAACCAATCCCATTATAACAATTGTGTATACGACTCCTGTCTCCTGACCAGTGTTCCCAGGTTGTTGTTGCACCATTGTCAACCATGAACAGATAACCCGGGTACTCCCTCTTCTTCAACATATTATAAAACAGATCTGTCGCATGGTTTTTGACTGCCCACTCTGTAAAAACAGGAATCCCTACCAATCCGGTAGCTACATGTCCCTTACGGGTGACAACGATTTCGTTTTGTAATGCCTTTTTAACCCGAATGACCAATGAATCCGGGACAATATTTGACAACAATGGATAAGTTAAATCAATTTGTGAGCCGGTTGCATAAATATCCTTCTCACCATTAAAAAATGTCTGATGAATCAGCTTCTTCAGTCCAGTATTTTGGTTTGCATACTGTACCGCATCTTCTTTTTTACCCAATGTTTTAGCAATCTTTTCCATTGTACCCACACATTGGGATACAAAACAATTATTAACAAGGTCTACAGAGGACTTATTTTTCTGGTCCACACCTTCCGGAACGGCCCAATCGCCTAAATACCATCCCCTGTAATCCGTTTCAGGCCATGGTTGAAGCAATCCATTAGGTGAATAATGTGCAACATAACCAAGCCATTTTTGCATAACCGGATAATATTTTTCCAATAATCTTATGTCCCCATAATTCTGATAAGTTTTCCAGGTAGCCGTAATTATAAATCCACACCAATAGGGCCCTCCACCTGCCGGATATGGATTAGGAGCCGTATGAGGCATCCCACCATCGTCGCGGATACAATCAGCCCAGGCCTGAAGCCAGTTCGAATATAAAGGATCGAGATCAAACATAGTCTGGGCAGTTAACGTGGAAGCATTTCCATCGCCTCCATAACCTAAGCGCTCAAGCGTTGGACAATCAACCAGGTATCCACCAATACTGAGGCATTTAAGTGTATAAAAGAGCATATTGTGAATAGTGTTTAAGTCACTGTCAGAACATGCAAAGGTGGCTGCTTCCTTGTAACCGGTATGTATAAGGTATGCCTTAATATTTTCTTTGGGTGGCTGGACGGTAAGATTGCTGATTTTTATATACCTGAAACCATGATAATTAAACCTGCTGCAAAATGATTCCACACCAATTCCAGATGCAATATACCGATCTTCCTGATGCTGATCTGCAAACTGACCCTCCTTATCCAGGTGATCAGTGTACTCCATAACAATTTCCTGTCCGGGCTGCTGAAGGTTTGGAAAAATAATTTCTGCCCTGCCTGTCAGGGTCTTGCCCATATCAATAAGCCACGTTTTTGCACCAAAGGGTTTAACCGAAGTGCATTTTATTATATTGGCTATTTTATTGAGTTCTGCCGACTGAGGGACAACTTCATGTTCCGGAACCTTGGCAATATATACTGGATTCCAGTTTGCTTTATTAAGAGATTCAGACGACAGATCGGGTAAAACTAAGGCTGCATTAACTTTCTCACCTCCAAAACGACCTGCCTTCCAATTCCCGATAGGGGTATAACCACTTTCTCTTGCTCTCCAGGTCGAATCTGTTGCCATTACCGTATTCCATTTCCCGTTCACAAACTCTTCCATCCGGGCTTTCACTAAAGGTCCTGAATAGACAACTCCAGGCAAGCCTGAACTGTACCAGCCCCGTCCCAACCATATAACCAGTTCATTGTCACCGGTTTTCGTGAAAGAAGTAACATCATACGTGAGACTTAAAGACCTCTTATTAAACTGAGAAACCGAAGGCGAAAGAAGTCCGTCTCCAACTTTTTTCCCATTGATAAACAGTTCATGATAGCCAAGTGAATTAACATAAACAAATTGCTTTTTAGAGTTCCCTGAAACTTTAAAACTTTTTCTGAACAGAGGACTCCCCGGGTCACCATCCTTTGTATCCAATCCAAGATATTCAGCATTCCATTTTTCTTCTGCCAGCAAACCAATACTAAAGTTTGAGATACGACTCCAGTCTGAAGCATTGCCCTTCTCATCCCATACCCTTATTTTCCAGTAAACTATGGATCTGGAAGTCAGGTTTTTTCCATTCCAGGTCACAAGTACATTCTTATCGGAAACAACTTTACCCGAATTCCAAAGGTTTGCATCATGATCGTTCAGAAGCATACTGTCGTCTGCGGCAAGTATCTGGTATGCCAGTTGCAATGTTCCATTCTCCTCAGACTTTATTTTCCAGCTCAGGCGCGGAGTATTTGTTGCAATTCCAAACGGATTTGTAAGATTTTCGCATTGTTGATCAAATATTTTCAGATAACGAATTTCATTCTTACATCCGCTGAGGATGAATAGTAAAATGACAAGGCTATAGAATAATCTTACCATGTTTAATTAATGTTAGTTTAAGCTATCAAATTTAGTCTTTTAAATTAAACCCTATCTTAAGAAATCATTAACTCGTTTCTTTATTTGACTAAAGCGAAAACTTTTTATTGATTTTATATGTTGTAACATTGATTTTAAAATAATAACTAAAGATTTATGCACACATCAGAATTGTTTTCGAAATACACTTTGGGAGATATTGAATTGAAAAACAGGATAGTCATGGCTCCAATGACTCGTTGCAGGGCAATAGGCAACATTCCTAATGATTTAATTGCAACTTACTACAAGCAGCGTTCCGGCGCCGGACTTATAATTACAGAAGGAACCTCACCATCGCCAAACGGACTGGGTTATTGCAGGATTCCCGGGCTCTTCAATGAGGCTCAGGTTGAAGGATGGAAAAAAACAACTAATGCAGTTCATGCTGAGGGCGGAAAGATTTTTGTTCAATTAATGCATACCGGAAGGATCAGCCATTCCCTTAATTTACCTGAAGGAGCTAAGGCACTTGCACCTTCGGCAGTTCAGCCAGCCGGCCAGATGTGGACTGATCAGGAAGGAATGAAAGATTTTGAAGTTCCAAACGCTATGAGCTCTGAGGAACTTACTGAGACAATAAAGGAATTCGCCCATTCTGCTGAACTTGCTGTAAAGGCAGGATTTGACGGTGTTGAATTGCACGCTGCAAACGGTTATTTGCTTGAGCAGTTTATTTCACCTATAAGTAATCAGCGTACAGACAACTATGGTGGAAGTATTGAAAACCGTTGCCGCTTTATCCTTGAAGTGGTTGACAATGTTATTCAATCGATCGGAGCAAATAAAACAAGTATCCGCCTCTCACCTTTTGGAGTTGCAAGCGATATGCCCCATTATCCTGAAATCGAAGAAACTTATACCTATCTCGCTGAACAACTGAATGAGAGAGGAATTATTTATATCCATCTCGTGGACCATAGCGCGATGGGTGCACCCGCTGTGCCGTTTAGTATTAAAAATACAATCCACAGCAAATTTAAAAATACACTAATTCTTACCGGAGGATATAATCTTGAAACTGCAGAGGCAGACCTGAAAAGTGGTTATACTGATTTAGTTGGTTTTGGAAGACAATTTATAAATAATCCGGATTTAGTGAACAGATTTATCAATGGATTTCCATTATCTGAAAATTTGGATTTTAATGCCTTTTATTCTGCTTCTGAGCAAGGCTATACAGATTATCCGGTTTATTCCGAATAGATCAGTTTAAATCACTGATTGTTCTTTTTTAATACTCTGTGGAAGGTTACGTTTCAAAAATGATAATTACTTATCATAAATTGAAGCGAAGCCTTTCGCAGAGTATTTTTTGTAATTCCCTCAAATGAAATGATATTCAATACCATTTTAAATTAAAAGATTAATTTTGACCTCAAAATTAAGAATATGCTTAAATCAATGACGGGCTATGGCAAAGCTGAATGTGAGCTTGCCCTGAAAAAAATCACTGTCGAAGTAAGATCCTTAAACAGTAAGGTTCTTGATGTAAATACAAGGATTCCAGGAGTATACAGAGAAAAAGAGTTAGAGATCCGTCGTGAGCTCTCCGACAGATTAACCAGAGGGAAAGTAGATTTTAACATTTTTGTTGAATCACTGGGTGTTGAAAGTAACAGCATTATCAACAGTTCAATGGTAAAGAGTTATTTCAGTCAACTCACCGATATTAGTAAGGAGCTTAACCTTCCGGTGACTGAAACCACATTACAGATAATTATGCAATTACCTGAGGTGGTGAAAACAACAAGAGATGAACCAGATGAAGACGAGTGGAAGATTATCGTTGATACAATCCATGAAGCACTCGATGCAATAGACAAATTCCGTATTCAGGAAGGAACCTCACTTCACAATGATATTATCACCAACTTAAACACTATAATAAACCTTCATGAACAGATTGGCCCGTTTGAAACAGAGCGTGCGGCAAAAATAAAAGAACGTATCCTGGAAGGATTAAAGGAACTTTCGTCACCCGAGGGTGTTGATCATAATCGTCTCGAACAGGAAATGATCTTTTACCTTGAGAAACTCGACATAAACGAGGAGAAAATTCGATTGACTAACCATTGCAGTTATTTTATTGAAACAATGGGTCTTGATGAACCTGTAGGAAAGAAGCTAGGGTTTATTGCCCAGGAGATTGGTCGCGAGATTAATACAATGGGATCTAAAGCCAATCATTCCGAGATGCAGAAGATTGTCATTGGTATGAAGGATGCATTGGAACGCATAAAGGAACAACTTCTTAATGCATTATAAATTAAAATTTTGCCAGATAGTTTAAATTGTTTCATTACGTATGAATGAAGGAAAACTAGTTATCTTTTCTGCACCCTCAGGGGCAGGTAAAACGACGATTGTTACTCATTTACTCTCACTAAATCTGAATTTTGGGTTTTCAATTTCAGCAACAACACGAAATCCGAGGGGGACTGAAAGAAATGGGAGAGAATATTACTTTTTAAGCAATGAGGAATTCAGGAAAAAAATTAATCAGGATGAGTTTCTTGAATGGGAAGAAGTTTATCCGGGGTGTTTTTATGGTACACTAAAAAGCGAGATTGCCCGCATTCTGAGTACAGGTCAAAATATACTTTTCGATATTGATGTTGTTGGCGGAAGTAATATCAAAAAGTTCTATGGAGACAAAGCCCTGGCAATCTTCATTCAGGCACCATCTATAGCGGAACTAAAGTCCAGGTTATTAAATCGTCTCACCGAT
The DNA here is from genome assembly GCA_903850335.1 of uncultured Bacteroidia bacterium. Taxonomy (GTDB): domain Bacteria; phylum Bacteroidota; class Bacteroidia; order Bacteroidales; family Prolixibacteraceae; genus JAAFHB01. Next base: position 8,304 of record CAINLJ010000230.1, read on the forward strand.
CATCCTGAAGTAATTGAGGCAAGGATTGCAAAGGCTGAATATGAAATGAGTTTTTCCAACCTGTTTGACATTGTAATTGTTAATGATAAGCTTGAAAATGCCCTTGTCGAAGCTGAAGAAAAAGTTAAAGAATTTCTTAATCCTAAGCATAAAGATAATTCAGGCAACTAACATTCTTCCTTTTTGCATTTATTGAATTTTTTTCCGCGGTCGACACAAAATAATTATTTTAAAGAAACAATTCGTATTGTTATGAGAATCGCAATCTTTTCAGGATCATTTAATCCGGTTCACAATGGTCATCTGGAGATCGCGCGTGCAGTTCTCAAAAAAGGAATTGCAGATGAATTATGGTTCCTGGTCTCCCCTCAAAATCCATTAAAACAGGATTCTAACCTACTTCCTCAGATAGATCGGCTAAAGATGGCAAAGCTCGCCATAGAAAATGAAGAAGGTATGAAGGTCAGTGATTTTGAGTTTCATCTCCCGCGTCCTTCCTTTACTATCCGAACTCTGGAAAAACTCAAAACTACCTGGCCTGAAAACCAGTTTTCTCTTCTTATTGGAGGCGACAATCTGACAATAATTCATAAATGGATAGAATATGAGCGAATTATATCAGAATTTGGTTTGATTGTTTACCCCAGGCCTGGATTTGAGGTTCAGGATAGTCTGAACTACACAAATATCATTTTTATTAATGAACAGCTAATCAATATATCAGCAACCCTGATCAGGAAAAAACTGGCAAAGGGCGAATCTATTTCTGAATTGGTTCCTGAAAAAGTAGAGGAATATCTAAAAAATTTATCAGTACCATTTAAATATCTTCAATCCGATCAGGAACGAGACTGTTCCGACAAGGGTTAGGACCAGTGCAGCCTGCCAGACATCCATGAAACCGGCACCCTCATTAAAAATAGTCCTGAAGCCATCTGCAATCATAGTAAGTGGCAGGTATTTAATCAGATTAACAGTCCAGTCCGGAAAGTTGTGATAGCTGAAAAACACGCCGGAAACGACCATCATTGGAGTAACGACTGCATTTATTATACCATTTCCAACTTCTGTATTTGAGGTTCGCGAAGAGAGAAGTATCGAAATTCCAGAGAAAGCGATATTCCCTGCAATAAAAAGGACGATCAGTGCCAGCCAGTTCCCCTGAATTTTAACACCAAAATAGATCCAGGCAAAAACAAAAAGCAACAACGCCTCTACCAGGTTCATTGTAAACCGTGCGGTTATCAAAGCAAATAGCAGGTTTGATTTTTTCATTGGTGTTGCGACCATTCGCCTTAATAACTTCTTAGAGCGTCGATCAATAATTGTGTAGCTGATACCCCAGCAACAAGCCATCATAATTCCCATGGCAAGTAATCCGGGGATGAGAAAATCGACATATCTTGTTCCCTGGAGGGTTAAAGGTATTATTTCGGATTCATTGGATGAATAGAAGAGCGGCCCTTTTAAAAACAGGTTTGTTGCGAGGTTGTAAGCAGCCTTTGCTTCTGTGCTTGCAGGATCAAAATGATAGTTTACCCCATCCTTTTTATCTTCGATTATAAGTGATACGGATCCTTTCTTAAGGAGCGTATAAGCATTTGAAGCCGAAGTTTCAATAAAATTTAGTTTAACATCACCCAATTTATCATTCTTCAATAATACAGAATAAGTACTATCCTTTTTTACCGAATTAGCAGTTAAAAAATTAATTGCCTTTGTATTTTCACTGGTATTCTGATGGTAAACATCTTTGAAAATAGCAATCTTAGCCTGAATTCCTGCTTTTTGTGTGAAGGCAATACCTAGGCCCCAGGCCATGAGTATAGGGAAAACAACACCCCAGAATATTACAGATGGTTCCCTGATTATCTCTGCAAAATGAGCTGCAGTTAATCTGAATAGCTGATGATTGGTTATCTTAATCATATAAATGGCGTCCGGTAAGTGAAATAAACAAATCGTCCAGTGAGCGATGTCCGCCGGTAATTGTCAGGATTTCCTCAAGGGTACCCTCGGCAAGAATATTTCCCTGATCCATAATGACGATACGATCACACAGGTATTCGGCTTCCTCCATATAATGTGAAGTAAGGATTAATGACGTATTGTGTTCTTTCTTGAGATCCAGTAAAATATTCCATATTTCCCGCCGGGCATTTGGATCCAGGCCTGTGGTTGGTTCATCAAGGAGGAGAATTTTGGGCTTATTTAAGAGTGCCACACCAAGGGCAAGACGCTGTCGCTGGCCACCGGACAGATTATTGACAAATGCTTTTTTTTTCTCCCCGAGTCCAATCAACTTAAATACTTCATTGACACGACTGGAATCCAGCTTATAAAAACTTGCAAATAAACGCAAGGTTTCGTATGCGGTAAGTTTGTCCATAAAACGTGTCTCCTGCAGAGAAAGACCTATCATGTGATGTAATTCCTGCTGATGACTCTTCCATTTCTTCCCGTCAATTAATATTTCCCCTTCATCCGGGTGCTGAATACCCTCAATCATCTCGACAAGAGTTGTTTTGCCTGCTCCATTGGGACCTAATAATGCAAGGAATTCACCAGGTCTGATCTGCAGGTCCACTCCATTTACAGCCTTTACATCTTTAAAAGATTTCTTTACCTTGCGGACTTCAACAATATATTCTAAATTTGTCATCCTGATTTACGTCGTATCAATTGATTGACGGTAAAATTATCGAAATAATCGGATTGATGGTTATTTTTTTGGAGAGATGCCAGAGTGGTCGAATGGGACGGTCTCGAAAACCGTTGTACTGGTAACGGTACCGTGGGTTCGAATCCCACTCTCTCCGCAATAAAGATTATAGATCAGATAGTTATAAGATTTACACACCTAACTATGCACCCGGATGTGAATAGGGGTGAAGGATAGTTTGTAAAGCCCTGGTCCCCAAAATCAGGAGTTGGGCGTTTGAATAGCTCCTCCTGGCATAAGTCATAGTAAACCCAATCGCGATTGAGTGGTTGGGTTTCTTTTCAAATCTTGGAGTAATTAATAATTTGAAGAATCATCCATTTCCAAACAAAAGCAGAAGTTATTTTTTGCTTTTTGATCATTGATCTCAGACTGCCTAATGGGCAATATTCCATTACGATATATAGCAAATCGTCCTGTACAAAGTAATGGTTATAAGCAACTATATTTGGTTGGTTAAATTGTGCAATTATTTGCATCTCATGAATAATTGCCTCTTGTCTCTTTTTATCCTGACTATTTAACTGCTTAATAGCAACCAAGTGTTTAGATTTTTCTTCCTCGGCCAGAAAAACCCTGCCAAAACCTCCCGCACCGAGATTGTTAATAAAGCGGTACCTTTTATCAAATAGATCACTCATATGACCACTTTATAAGTTTTTCTGTGAGATTTATACTTCCTCGTTGAAATCCAATTTTAACTGTCGGGCAGCCTCTTTTGCACTTTTGTATTGTTGTTTCGATTCATCAATGGGACTCCCGGCATTTGAATAGATCTTGAAACTAACTTCAATGTCGATTTTATTCCCACTCATAGCAAATGGGGTGATGAAATAATTAAATAATTCGGTATACCGTTCCAAGGGCACTTTACCAGAAACAGTTACAGATTTAAACTTTTTTACAGAATCGGGGGGTTCGCCTCCAGGAGATTGATTAGATGGAATATTAGGATAATCACTCTGTGGTTTAGCCGGAGTCTGATCACCTGTTTGCCCTGATTGTGAAGGTACTTCTGGCTTTGGAATAGGCTTGAGGCTTTTATCAACCAACCAATAAGAAATATCAGTTACCTCAAAATATGGAATAGTTTCATTTAAGTAATATCGGGTAAAATTTGTACCATCCCCTGAGGCAATGCAAAACTCTCCGTTCATGCAATAGCGTTGCAAACTTCTTGAAACAGCATCAACTCCAGTAATCATTGGTTTGTCATCGAAACGCAGAAACGCCTCATGAATATCTTTTGCTTTCAACGGATGTTCCAATGTTGGTAGTAAATTGTTATTTCGCAATGTGCTTAGACCAACTGATTCCAACAACCATTCTTCCTCTTTTAAAAGTGGAATCAGAACATTGTTGATTTGATTATCAATAGATTCACGAAATTGTTTGATCAACAGTTTTTCAACACCATTCTTTACTGAATATTTGACCACGATGGAATAAGCGTTTACGATAGATAAGTCACTGAGTTTGGATGAATCCTCCAAACGGCGTTTGATCTCATCTTTTTGGTCTCTCTCCAATTGCGAATTGTATTCCACACTTATTTTCTGACATGCCAGATACTCCCTGATGTCAGAATTTAGTTTACCAATACCTATTTCCGAACAGACTAAAAACAAGATAGTGTTCCGATAAATTCTTTCTGTGTTACCCTTTTTAGTCGAAAGTTTCTCAATGATTGGTTTAGTGTCTCCGTTTACCTGGTTTGGATTGGCCAGATATTTGGGACTAAGAATAATTAGTGTTGGCTTTAACTGCTCAGGTATATCAGATGCCGGAGATACCAGCGTATTGAATAATTGTGTATTTCTTGTCCGTTCAGTGAGCCGTCTCAGTATTTCTGCATCTACGTCCGGATTTTTAATATCACTTTTCGCCTGATTAATCAGAATATTGATATTTGGTTTGGTGTGGAACCAATAACGTTTCCCGGCACCTCCCATCTGAGCATAATAGAGGTAGTACGCTGATCCTTCCATCTCATCAAGAGCCCCATTGATATTATTGTGATTAAAACCGTTGGGTTCGAGCATTTGTAATTTAATTTCCGGGACACCAACTCCACGGTTTGCTCCGTCACTTCCAAATGAGTTCATCAGAATAATCGAAGCGATGGATTGGGTGAGGTACCATTGCCCATACTCATGTTTATTCCCATCAATCTTGGCTGCGTTAGATGCTGAACCGGCAACATCAGCTGTAATTACTGCATCATATCCATTCCCATATAACTTTTTCAGCTGTCCCGACATGGCATCAAGGTGCGCAAAGTTGATTGTTCCAGAATGTATCAGCAGATTATTCCCAGGTAATGACATTTGTCTTTGCCAAAGGTCGCTGACCAAAGAGGCCAATAATCGCAAGACACCTCTTGTCCGTTGAAAACCATGATGACTTGCCCACCGGATACGGAATACATCAATCAACTCAGGATGGAATGGATAAGACTTGAGTATTTTTTGCTTGTATTCCATTTTGGTTACATGAAGAGGCAGTTCCCCTTTATGCTGGAAATACAGTTCCATATATTTTGTAGCACAGGCTTCAATCTGGAACTGGTCCCCTGTGTTTTCAAATAAACGTCTACGGATCACTTCGTAAATTTCATCTTCTGCAACAGGTTGAGTATCGGCACCCACTCGGGTAACGCGATGTTGCAGACTGATAAGTATGGACTGTGCTTCAGCAGTGTTACCAACCTCCTGTGGACTTGCAGGAAGGGTAATTACAGCCACGCAATGATTGGTTGCCGCAACGGCTTCGGTAAGCTCCTGCATAAAACTAATGGTTTGATCAGCGAGACTGCTGCTAACAACTTTTCGTCCCAATGCTTTTACGCAATAATCAGCCAATTCATCGATCAGGATTAATGAAGGTTGACATAACTCCAATACCTTTTTAAATAATCCGGCAGGTGCGATCAATTGTTCATCGTTTTTACGGATGATTTCGTAAGCCTCTTTTCCACCTAACTGGTAGGCCAATTCCCCCCAGATGGTTTGAAGATGGATACCATCTTTCGTCATTCGACCATTGGCAACATCATTGGTTGAATTGGTAAAAACCGCAATTCTTGCTGTATCAAACTCTGGTAAACCTGTATATTTCAATAATTCCTCAGCTGCTTGAGATTGTGCAGCCCCTTTCCCCCATTTACAGAGGTGATAAAGAGAAATCAGTGTATGGGTTTTCCCTCCTCCAAATCCGGTTTGTAAAGAGATGACCCTATTTTCTGCATCTTCCTTCCCATTTAAACCTTTAAGTACGGTCCTGGCAACATTTTTTAATCCGGCAGTATAGAATGTTTTTGAGAAGAATACGACCGGATTACTGTATATCTCGCGACCATTTCCCATCGCTACCTCGGCAAGATTAGCAGCAAATATCGATTCGTCAAGATTGCCCTGTTTGATATCCATATGTGGAGTAACAACACGAAACCAGGGGAGTAATTGATTGGAATGATTATTAGCAATGGTTGCAACTATAGGCTGTTTAATTTCCTGAAGTTGTTTAAGTTCAGTTTCCAGTTCGTCCATTTTAAGTGAACGAGCTATCGTTTTCATATGAATCCAGGCTTTGGTTGCCTCGTCTTCGTCCAAACTGCTGTCGTAATGGGCAACTTTATGGCGGACTTCTGTTATTTCTCCGAGCCAATTGGGTACATCACCAAATTTTCTCCCAAAATCTGGTTTTAATAATTCCTTATTTTTAATGGCAAACGATTTGAAATGCTGATAATCGATCATCTCCATTGGGGGTTTTTCGTTCTTTAACCCCTCGTTCCAATATTTTTGTTGGTCGAATCCCAGACATTTAAAAAACTCCGCTGGCCAATGATCACCAGACTCTTTCATTAATAGTGATACTACATATGGACGGAAAGCTTCAATAAAAAGGCCTAACGCCTTTGAAAGATTATCTCTTTCTTGTTGGTTAATACTCATGATAGGAAGGTTATAAATCTAAAGTAGTTTGTTCAACGATTGGCTTACCTGTATTTTTACTCTCACGGATTAAACTCTCTTTGTTGGTAAGAAGACCAATAGCTTGCTTGTGATCATCGCAGCCCGAGGGAAGAATTTCGCAGAGTGAAGTAATTACACGCCAGAAACTACTGTCCATATTGGAGGCTTTTTGACCAATGAATTGTAATAATTCACTCCGATTGGTGCCTTTGTATAAGACCATGGCGAGGTGAACCTGATCGATTAAGAAACTGTCTGCTTTGTTTCCTAAATGAGGTTTGGCACTATTCCGTTGTTCGAAAGTGCCCAATGTTTGTTTGTTCCCGTTTTTGATCAGGATATGTTCGGTAAACAATTCCTGTACATTGATGCTTAATCCCACCCGGCTGAATTTGGCTGCATCGTCGAAATCGCTTTCCACAAAACCATAGAGTTGTAACCACCCGATGTAAAACTTGGTGAAATCATCTCCATCAAAACCTTTTAGTAAAGCATTGAAGGCACTTTCGCGAGCCATTTCCAACAATTCGGCAACAGTCACTTCGCTGCCATCGGCTTTCTCTACTTTTTCATACTTACCAAACTCACTGACTGCCTGACCAAAACAAGCGGTCAGTAAATCT
>CAINLJ010000231.1 GCA_903850335.1 uncultured Bacteroidia bacterium
AATATATAAATCTGCTAATAATAGCCTGAAAGGCTTGATTTTCATAACCCCGGGTAAGGTTCGTCCGCAACCCGGGGTGAGGAATAAACGTGTGTAATCCGTCCGCGAGCCAAGGGTGGTAAAAGCGCAAACCCACCAATCGGACGGAATGGATCCCAACCACGAAATTGGTCATGGATGCATGGTTATTAATTAAGATTAACATGGGGTTTTCAGATTCTCCAGGATCTGGTTCAACCCGCTGCCGGGGCTTATGACATAACCGCATTCCTACCCCCGGTTCCGTTTCACTGCACCGGGGGTTATTCAGATTGACTCCTTCAGAGTCCTTTATAATCAATCAAAACAAAACACTTTTTCCGACTCTGGACTGATGACGCAACGACATCTATTGGGGGTGATTCCACAGAAAGCAAATCAATATATTAAGGTCAATGAGCGTGTCATAGTAAGAATTATGAAGGTCATTGAGCGGAGTCGAAATGAAACTATTTTAATTCCTGGTTTTCATCCTCGAATTAAAGTAATATCGTTGTGAATTTCAAAAAGGCGAATGAAAATGGCCTGACCCGGACCTGCATCTCCAAGAAAACTTAATAAAAGCCCAGTGGAGGTTATCCGTCAATTGACGGACCCTTTCAGGGTTTTTATTGTATTCGCCATGATTAAGTCGTTCCCGTCGTTAAGACGTCCTCGCCCCTTCGTTGTTGCCCCTTCTTCGTAAAGTCGTCTAGTCGCCCCTTTGTAAAACTGACATCCCATCGTTCCATCGTAAAGTCGTCCAGTCTCCCCTTCTCCCCGTCTTCCCCTCGTACATATCGTCCCCAAAAACCTTACTTCAACTGAATAAGCACAACAGACTTAGCCGGTAGAGTAGCTTCAACCAGACCATTACTTAATTTTGCAGCGTTATAATCCGCAATTGTGACTTCCTCCTTTTTCCCAAAATCATTATACGCATTCATCTTTCCGGAAGTAACTATCTTGCCTGAAACCTGTGCCAATTTCAAACCCTGAATCTCAAAACTTACATTTTGTGACTTGGAAGGATCCAAATTACAAAGTGTGATACTAACAACACCATCCTTAACAGATGCTGAGGCATTAATTGCATCCACTGAACCTGATTCAGTGGTGTATTTGTTGCACTTCAAATCCAGTGGAAGGAGTGTCGCATCCTGATGAACATTATACATCTTAAATACATAGTACGTCGGGGTCAGTACCATTTCCTTCTCTTTTGTAAGGATTACCGACTGCAAAACATTGATCATCTGCGCGATATTTGACATCCGTACCCTGTCGGCATGGTTATTAAAAATATTCAGGTTTATTCCTGCAACAAGCGCATCACGGAGTGTATTTTGCTGGTATAAAAATCCTGGATTGGTACCGGGTTCAACATCAAACCAGTTTCCCCACTCATCAACAAGAAGTCCGACCTTTTTCCCTGGATCGTATTTATCCATAATTGCAGAATGCTTTGTAACAAGCTCTTCCATTTTCAGGGTCTTCTCCATAGTACTAAACCACTCTTTCTCATCAAACTGGGTGGCTGAACGTTTGTTTTCCCAAGTACCCGGTACAGTGTAATAATGAACGGAGATCCCATTCATCATGCTAGCCGATTGTTTCATGAGTACATCTGTCCAACGGTAATCTTCCCCATTGGCACCGCTGGCGATTTTATACATTCCGGGAGCACGCATGAAAGAGGAATATTGATTATATAAATCGGCATAATATTCTGGACGCATACTTCCTCCGCAGCCCCAAGTCTCGTTTCCAGCAGCCCAGTACTTTACATTCCAGGGTTTTTCGCGTCCGTTTTGTTTACGTAATTTTGTCATCGGACTCTCGTTCGACGAAGTGACATATTCTATCCATTGAGCAGCTTCCTGAACAGATCCGCTTCCTACATTCAGACAGACGTAGGCATCACATCCAATCAATTCACAAAAATCAAGAAATTCGTGGGTGCCAAAACTATTATCCTCTGTGACCCCGCCCCAATGAACATTAATTATCGAAGGCCTTTCCGATTTCGGACCAATTCCGTCTTTCCAGTGATAAGTGTCGGCAAAACAGCCCCCGGGCCATCGAACCAAAGGAACTTTCAAATCTTTCAACGCACCAACCACATCCAACCTAAAACCCTTAATATTGGGAATGTCAGATTTTTCGCCAACATAGATTCCCCCATAGATGCAATGTCCAAGGTGCTCGGCAAAATGTCCGTAGATTGCCTTGTCGATCTTTGGTCCTGGTTTATCGGCATGAACAACTACAGAATTTTGAGAGAATCCGCAAAACGGCAAAGAAAAAAACAGAACGATTAAGAATGCCTGGAATCGGCTTACATTTTTCATTTTTAACAGTTTTAAAGGTATAATATACTTGATTAAATTTTAATTTAGCTTTAGTAACCTAATTTCCAGTATTATAAATATAATTTGCGATAACTGAAAAAATAAATATCGGCATAGCAAAACAACTTTGAAGGTAATCTTCTGTAACAACAAAAGTAATAAATACTATTTATAAATAAAAAAGCATTATTTATATTTTTTTGTTATTTATATTTGCTTTCGAAAAAGATTTGAAAGGTAACCTATAAACAGCCAAATCATTGAAAGTTAATTAAAACCAACATGATGAAGATCAATCTTACTATTCTGCTAATTGCATTCGGAGTTCTGTTCTCCTGCAAAGACGAGACTTCAAGACCCGATTACCCGATTCAGGGTATTCCTTTTAATGAAGTTAAAATCAGTGATCAGTTCTGGTCTCCAAAAATTGAAACCACCCGAAGTATCACAATTCCAGCTTCATTCGCCAAATGTGAGGAAACAGGCCGGGTAGCAAATTTCGTAAAAGCTGCAAAAAAGGAGGGTAAATTTGGAACCGATTTCCCGTTTGACGATACGGACATTTACAAAATCATTGAGGGAGCATCTTATTCCATGAGTGTTCACCCCGATCCAAAACTCAACAGGTACGTTGACAGTCTGATTACAATTGTTGGCAAGGCTCAGGAAAATGATGGATATTTATACACCGCACGAACGATTGATCCAAAGCATCCTCACCCTTGGTCCGGCAGTGAACGATGGGTCAACGAATCTATTCTTAGCCATGAACTCTATAATTCGGGACACTTGTTTGAGGCTGCCTCAGCACATTTCCAGTCAACGGGAAAGCGGAATTTTCTGGATATCGCCCTAAAAAATGCAGATCTGCTATGTCGTGTGTTTACCCAAGGTGGCAGACGAGACGCACCGGGTCATGAAATTGTAGAAATGGGACTCGTAAAATTATACCGGATCACCAA
>CAINLJ010000232.1 GCA_903850335.1 uncultured Bacteroidia bacterium
AAGAGTCAATGTCGCAACGTACATTGGCCAGGAAAATTGGCGTATCACCCTCACGCGTGAGTGAATATCTCACTGGTAAAAGTGAGCCTACATTAAAAATAGCAAGAAATATCAATAAGGTACTTAATATTGAGCCATCAATCATTCTTGGACTGTAATTTGGTATTCCTGAATTAACCAAGTTTTGTTGATGAACAAACAAAAAACCACTTAAATAAAATATTCCTAATCAAATTTTAACTAATTTAGCTCATCATTATTGCAATTCTCATTAACCTGGAAGAATATTCAAATTGCCTGAAGAACTAGATAATTCAAAATCTTATGATCAAATACAAACGTGTCCTACTCAAACTATCGGGTGAATCCCTCATGGGAGAACAACAGTATGGAATAGACCCAATAAGATTATCTGACTACGCAACACAGATAAAAGAAGCTGCGGACCTGGGAGTAGAGATAGGTATTGTGATCGGTGGTGGCAATATCTTCAGAGGACTAAGCGGAGCTTCCAAAGGTTTTGACCGGGTTAAAGGCGATCAGATGGGAATGCTTGCAACTGTGATAAACAGTCTGGCATTACATTCTGCACTCACCGTTGCAGGAGTCAAGTCCAGGGTTTTAACAGCTATCCGGATGGAACCGATCGGAGAGTTTTACTCAAAAGACAAGGCGATTGAAACGCTCGAAAAGGGTGAAGTGGCCATCTTTTCTGCAGGAACAGGAAATCCATACTTTACAACTGATACCGGTTCATCTCTCAGGGGTATTGAAATCGAAGCGGATGCCATGCTCAAAGGTACCAGGGTCGATGGAATATATACAGCTGACCCCCTTAAAGATCCGGCTGCAACCAAATTTGCCGAGATTACCTTTGATGAGATTTACAACCGGGGATTGAAAATTATGGATCTCACAGCAACCACTATGTGCAAGGAAAACAATCTTCCAATTGTGGTTTTCGATATGGATACTGTGGGTAATCTGATCAGGGTGCTTAAGGGTGAGCCGATCGGGACTGTGGTTCATAATTGAGAATTGGAATATCAGGAACCTCAGACTTATAGCTGGCAGTTTGCGGCTGGCTACTTGCAACTGGTGACTGGCAACTGGCTTGTGGGTAGCGGCAGTTTGGATCAAATAATGTTTGGTCATTCTTAAAAAATTATAAACCCAAAAATGGGTAGTTACTCATTTTTTACTTTCTACATAATATCAGGAAAATAAATACAGCAGAAGCTGTTTTAAAGCCAGCTGCAAGAAGTCCATTGCCAGTTGCATTCCATGAATTGATCGACAATTAAATTTCTCACACTTTTCATCCAGGATCCGTTATTGCATTTTTATTTTTATCGTACCTTTGTTCTGAACAATAAGATAAATTTATTCGCCATATGAACGACGAAATAGTAATGCTCATTGATGAATCAACCGAGAGGATGGAACATGCAATTGCTCATCTTGACCATGAACTTGCCCATATCCGGGCAGGTAAGGCCAGTCCCAGAATGATTGAGAGCGTTGTTGTTGAATATTATGGAGCATTGACACCCATAATGCAGGTATCAAATGTTAGTACACCGGATGCGAGAACAATCGCCATACAACCCTGGGACAAAAAAATGATACAACCCATCGAAAGAGCAATTATCAATTCAAACCTGGGTTTTAACCCGGAGAACAACGGAGAATTTATTCGGATTAATGTTCCGGTACCCACTGAAGAGCGTCGCAGAAATCTTGTCAGAGACGCTCATAAAGAAGGTGAAACAGCCAAGGTTAGTATCCGTTCGGCCCGGAAGGACGGAAATGATTATCTTAAGAAATTGCTTAAATCGAAGGAGATTTCCGAAGATGAGGAAAAAGATACAGTAGACAAAATTCAGCTTTTAACAGATAAGTTTACGAAGAAAGTTGATGATATGATCGCTACTAAAGAAAAAGAAATTCTTACAGTATGAAGACTGCCATATTAACAATTCTGGGTTGCTTTCTCTTTATTAGTATTTATTCACAGTCCGTTAAGATTTATAATCCGGATGCGGATGTAAATTTGGAAGTCAGCAAGGCTCTTGTTCGTGCAAAAGCCGAAAATAAGCATATTTTTCTTCAGGTAGGTGGGAACTGGTGTTCCTGGTGCATAAAATTTCACAAATTATATGACGAAGATGCGGAAGTTAAGGCTCTTATGAGTAAGAATTTTATTCCTATCCTGGTGAATTACAGCAAGGAAAATAGGAATAACGCATTTCTGAAAACCCTTGAATATCCCCAGAGGTTTGGCTTTCCTGTTATAGTGATCCTGGATAAAAATGGTAAACGACTACACACACAAAATTCCTCCTATCTTGAAGAAGGAGATGGTTATTCGACTAAAAAAGTGCTTGACCTCCTGTCGCAGTGGTCGCCAGATGCACTAAATCCCGAACATTACAAGGAGAAGTAAGATCCGGATTCCGGGAAATCATGCTCAATTAGTTGAAGATTAGCAGTTTAAATGCATTATTTTTGCCGTTTAAACACGATTTGGACGTAAATTGAGCCCAATTAATTGATAATAGACGCGATCATTTAATAGAGACGCGATTCATCGCGTCTCTACGTCACCCATCAATTTAAATCCTTTACTCTTCAAATTAAACCAATTGTAAAAACTATAGTCAAAGGTCATTACAATATAATTAATTCAAAAATAGCTTTCCCTTAATGAATCTGACCTTTGCTAAGCGCACATTCTGTATCCTATTGGTAATGATTTTAAACTTCATTACAGTTAATGCAGAAACCGGCGTTGTCCTGAAAAAAGACAGCATTCATTCAGAATTAAAGGATATAGTCGATATTTTACAAGGAGGATTTAAGACCCATTTACGAAAAGATCCAAAATCATTAAATGGCAATGGCCCATTTCTTTCAATAATTCCGGTTGTTGGCTATTCTCTCCAGTCAGGGTTAACCGGTGCCATTGTTACAAACACCTCATTTTATACGGATAACAATAAAACAAGATTCTCTAACCTGTTGGTTAATGGTTATTACTCGCAGTATCATCAGTATTGGTTTACAGCCAATAGCAATATATTTTTTGAAAAGTATAAGATTCATCTTGTCGGAGATAGCAGGTATTATAATTTCCCTACCGAAACATTTGGACTTGGGACAGACAGTAAACTTTCTGATGCTCTGGATATAAAATTCTCGTATTTACGGATATCTCAGATTGTATATCGGGAGTTAACCAAAAGTATTTTTGTGGGAGCAGGATATAATCTTGATTATCATTGGAATATAACAACTGACACGATTCAGGGAAAAGCTTTAACTGACCTTAAAAAATATCAAAAAGGGCAACGTTCAGTCTCTTCCGGCATTTCTCTTAATATTTTATTTGATAACAGGAAAAACTCAGTAAATCCGGAAAAAGGAAGTTACGCCAATATTCAGTACAGACCAAACATGACTTTGCTTGGCAGCGACACAAACTGGCAATCCCTGCTTGTTGATCTCAGACACTATATAAAATTCCCGGAATCCTCCGGAAATGTCCTTGCACTCTGGAATTATTACAATTTTACATTACAGGGAACACCGCCCTACCTGGATACGCCTAGTGTAGGATGGGATGCCTATTCAAATACAGGTCGTGGGTATGTCCCGGGAAGGTATACCGGTAAAAATTTCATGTACCTTGAATCAGAATACAGGATTACAATTTCCCGGAATGGTCTGTTGGGTGGAGTCATTTTTGGCAATATCGAAAATGTATTTCAAAAATGGTCAGATTCTCATACTATTATTCCGGGCGGTGGAGTTGGCATACGAATAAAAATGAACAAACATTCGAATACAAATCTTGCAATTGACTACGGTTTCGGGGTAGGAGGATCGCAGGGTTTATTCTTTAACCTTGGTGAAGTATTTTAACCCGACTGACATTTCAAAAAAAAGAGGGAAAAACCCTCTTTTAAATGTTATCTTTATTTTTTTATCAATAACCAAAGATCTGCATACTTTGGAAATTGCTGACGAAGTTCAGCGACTTTGCTGCGGGCTGCAGCCTCATCATCATAACTGTTAACACAAACACGGTATAATCCAGCCTCATTTACAAGAATACCAGGAAAAAAATCTTCTGCAGCAAGCTGTCTTTTGAATCTCTGGGCATTTTCGTAGACACCAAAACTGCCGAGAATGATATAGAATCTTTTTGATCCTAAATCACTTGCCTCACCTTTAGCAGCACTTATCCGCTCCTGTTTTGATTTCACAGACGAAGAGCCGGAACCATTACTATATGATTTTGCAACAGTTTCAGACTTCGTACTTTCCGATTTTGTACTTTCCGAAGTTACGCTTTCTGATTTTACAGGTTCAGGTTTTGGTGCGATTTTTTGAGTTTTGCAACCTGCAACCATAAGAGCAATCACGACTAAACCAACACTCAGAACTTTCATGTTTTTGATTTTTGTTAAAATGATTCAGCGAAGATATAAAAAGAATTGAAAATTTGATTATCTCAATTCAATTTCTTATATTTACGACACATCTTTGGACAACTACACCCCAAAGTGGACTCCAACAAAACCGACAATATTCTAAAGAACTACTCACTATGAAAGATCCTAATTACCCTCTGATCTTCTTCGTTGAAAGCAATTCGGTATATAGTAAGTTAGTTTTAAATCACCTTCATTCGCACAAGTTTCAAAATGTCGAATGTTTTTCGACAGGAGAAGATTGCCTGAAGAATATTCGCAGAAAACCGGATATAATTGTCCTGGATTACCTTCTAAGTGGAATTAACGGGCTGGAGACCATGTTAGCCGCAAAAAAGAAATACCCCGAGACGGATTTCATTTTCCTTTCGGCACAGGACAGTATTGAAATTGCAATACGCTGTATGCGTTATGGTGCATTCGATTATTTACTCAAGGATCAGCATTCGCTGACTAGACTGACGGATAAAATAAATAAGGCATTAAACCATCGAAGTCTCATAAACAGCAATAAACGTTTCAAACGCGGTATAATACTGTTCTCGTTGGCTTTGGCCCTTATCATCCTGGTCTTTGCAATCCTCGCGATAATTTATCCGACTACATTTAAAATTATATAAGACAATTATCCCTGTAATTCTATTTTAATTTGCTTACCGAAGATGACTTGGCACGGATAAGAATAGCAGAATATTCAGCCGGTGAATTGAAAAGTGATATTACCCTTTTGATCTCCAGGTCGTTTTCAATGGCAGCAATAATCGCACCTTTTTGGTAGTAATATCGTCCGACAATTTCATCCTTGAGCAATTCACGAATTTCATCACTGAATTTACCAAGATCAGCATTTAAGTTCAAGGTTAACCCCTTTTCAAGAGCTGCAAATTCATTTTGTGCGCCATCAAAATACCGTTCTCTTTTGGCTGTTTCGATCAGGGCCTTGAGGTTTTGTTCACTTCTTGATTCGTAGGAAAATTTCTTTTCAGTCAGAAACCTGTTAAATTCACTGTAAATAGTATCGTCTATGACAAATTTATCCGGTGAAGCAATAGTCTTGTGTTTTGAGGCAAATTCAGTTGCAAAATCGAAGATCATATAATCCTGAACCAGCTTGTAAGCCAGTGTACTCAATGTATCCTGAACATTACGGATGTCAGGTGTTACACCACCTCCATCCCTTACAGGCCTTCCGTTCTTTGTCTTAAATTCAGAAGTCAGTGAATCAGGGATATGCCCGACACTTCCGTCTGCATTTCTGTGTGAATAATCAAGTGCCTGAATACAACGTCCACTTGGAATGTAATATTTTGCCGTGGTTACCTTTAATTTTGTATCATAGCTCAGGTCACGTGTAGTTTGGACCAATCCCTTACCAAAAGTTCGGTTACCAAGGATCACTGCACGGTCGAGATCCTGAAGTGCACCGGCAACAATTTCTGAGGCAGATGCTGATCCACTGTTGACCAGAACGATAAGAGGCATAACCGAATCCACCGGTTGTTCTGTCGCACGGTAGGTCTTGTCCCATTGTGATACTTTGCCCTTGGTTGTGACAATCTCCTGCCCATGATTTACAAAAAGATTTGTAACTTTTACAGCCTCGCCGAGTAATCCACCCGGATTGCCTCTTAGATCCAGCACAAGGGAGGAAGCGCCTCTCTTATCCCTGAGATCCAGAATTGCACTTTTAATATTCTCAGAACAGCCATCTGTAAAACTAGACAAACGGATATAGCCGGTTTTGGAATCAATCATTCCATAATAAGTCACAGGATCAATTTGTATCTCTTCGCGTACGATATCGATCTGATAAGGCTTTTTCTCGCCCGGACGCTGCATCTTAACTTTAACAGGCTTTCTTGCAGGTCCTTTAAGTATTTCAGAAACATCTGAAACGGCCATTTTATCTACATTCTTACCATCAACTTCAAGAAATATATCCCCAGCACGTAAACCGCTTTTCTGCGCTGGAAAGCCCTCATAAGGCTCAGCAACAATGATTTGATTTTTTCTTTTACTTATCATCGCACCAATTCCTGCATATTCGCCGGTGGTCATGAACTTAAAATCATCCATTTCGGATTCCGGAATAAAGACTGTATATGGATCCAGAGTTTCAAGCATTTCGTCGATACCCTTTTTGATAAGTTTTTCCGGCTTTACTTCATCGACGTAAAAGAGGTTCAGTTCCCGGACAAGGGTATAAAAAATATCCAGGTTTTTGGATATTTCAAAATTTTTCTGATCACTTTTGAATCCCCAAATCGATAATCCAATAATAACTGCCAGCGATACACCCAGTGCTGCCTTCAATATTTTGTTACTCATTCGATATTAACCCATTAATAAATAAATTCTCACTGTAAGTTTGCAAAGGTAATAACAAAGGTGTGGGTTCAAAAGTTTAGCGTATTTTTATCCCGCAAAAAATATTCAATTGGGAAAAGGATTAGTCATACGGTCTACAGGAAGCTGGTATTCGGTAAAAACGGATGCAGGAGTGGTTATTGATTGTCGTATAAAAGGCAAACTGCGGATGAAGGAGGTCCGGACAACAAACCCTGTTGCAGTTGGAGATCGTGTCGAATTTGACCTTCAATACGACGATACAACAAAAGATGGGGTTACCGGAATCATTTCATCTGTCGAAGCACGTAAGAACTACATCATCCGTAAGGCCTCAAACCTTTCCAGAGAGAGTCAGATTATAGCAGCGAACATCGATCACGCCTATATTGTTGTGACCGTTAACTATCCGGTCACCTTGCCAGGGTTCATAGACCGTTATCTTGTTTCGGCGATGGCATACAGAATCCCTGCCTCACTTGTATTCAACAAGCTTGATTTATATACCGAAAAGGATTACGAAAAACTCGAAGAATACCTTCAGACCTATGAATCCATTGGTTATAAATGTTATCAGGTGTCGGCAGAAAAGAATTTCAATATCGGGCAGTTACATGAAGATATAAAGGGAAAGATCAGTCTTTTTTCAGGCCTTTCAGGAGTTGGGAAATCATCCATACTTAATTGCATAGATCCTGAACTAAAATTAAAGACAGGTATAATCTCTGATCATCACCAGCAAGGGAAACACACCACAACTTTTGCTGAGATGTTTGAGACTCATGATTGCACATATATAATTGATACACCGGGGATAAGGGGATTTGGTGTGATTGATATGGAGAAAGAGGAAATCGCACATTATTTCCCGGAAATGTTCGGTCTGCTCGATCAGTGCCGCTTTTTTAACTGTACTCATACCCATGAACCGGGTTGCGCTGTTAAAACAGCAGCTGAAAATGGAGAAATTCCTGCAACAAGATATGAATCATATCTCTCTCTGATTAGTGAGGACAACGGTAAGTACAGACAAGCCTGACAATCATCTATGTCACATGTACTGAGAAGAATTATTCAAAACAAAATTTTGCATTAATTCTTTTGTTTTCAATTTTTATTTCTATTTTTGCCGCCGAAATATATAGAATAGAATGATTCAAAACAATACTTATTATTTTTGGTTTGGTTATCTCGGCCTTCGTATGGGGACTGAAAGGTAAGGTATTGTTGATACAATATTAAATCAAAGAAAGGTCTCCAGATTCGGAGACCTTTTTTTGTAATTAAAAAATTAAGAGAAAATGAAACTTGCAGTAATTGGACTTGGGCTTATTGGCGGGTCGATGGCAAAAGATTTACGCAGAACAAGGTTCGCCACTGAGATCATCGGTGTTGACAGCCATCCTCAGAATGCCCTTGTAGCATTGGAGTTAGGTATTGCTGACCGGATAGAGAAACTGGAGATAGCTATAAAAGAGGCGGATATAGTTCTTGTTGCCATTCCGGTTGACAAAATTGTTCAGTTCTTGCCAACCATCCTGGACAATATTTCGGCTTCGACAACCGTAATTGACGTTGGGTCGACCAAACGTGAAATTACAGAAGCTGTGAAAACTCACCCTCTGCGCGGCAATTTTATTCCGTCGCACCCTATGTCCGGGACAGAAAACAGCGGACCTTCTGCTGCTATTGAACATTTGTTTGAGAATAAGATTACAATTATATGTGATCAGGAGTTATGCAGGCCGCAGCACCTAGCTTTGGCTGAAAAGATGTACCAGTCACTCGGAATGCCAATTGCATATATGACAAGTGATGAGCAGGATCATACCACTGCTTTTATATCCCATTTGCCACATGCCACTTCATTTGCACTTGCCAACGCTGTACTGGCGATTGAAGATCGTAACATAATTTTTGATCTTGCTTCAGGCGGGTTTCAGTCCACAGTTCGTTTGGCAAAAAGTTCCCCGCAGATGTGGTCGCCAATTTTCTGGCAGAACCGTGATTATATCTGTGAGGCCCTGGAAGTGTATATTCATCATCTCGAAGAATTCAAAAAGTCTCTTAAGAAAAATGATCAGGAAAGATTAACATCGCTAATCATTAATGCCAACAAAATTCGTGGAGTCCTCGATGGTGAGAGCTCCTCCTTAACAAAAAATGAAGAAACAATTATAAAATTTTATACAAAGTAAATAGCATGGGATCAAAATTAGACATCCAACCAATCAGTCACTGGCTGCCAAATATAGACAATCCATTGTTAATCAGTGGACCTTGTAGCCTTGAGTCGGAAGAACAGACGATGGCAACAGCGAGGGAACTTGCAAAAGATAAAAGGGTTATGGTATTCCGGGGAGGAATTTGGAAACCACGTACCCGTCCTGGTTCCTTCGAAGGAATGGGATCTGTGGCATTAAAATGGCTGCAGCAGGCAAAAGAAGAAACCGGTTTGCTCACTGGGACTGAAGTAGCCAATGCACAACATGTTGAAGAATGTCTTAAAGCTGGAGTCGATGTTCTTTGGGTAGGGGCACGGTCAACGGCATCGCCATTTGTTGTACAGGAGATTGCCGACGTGCTAAAGGGAACGGATCAGGTTGTCATGGTCAAAAATCCTGTCAATCCTGATGTCCAGCTGTGGATTGGAGCAATTGAAAGACTTTATCATGCCGGGATCAGGAATCTGGTTGGCATACACCGTGGCTTCACCCCTTTTGGGGAGTCGAAATATCGTAATTATCCAAACTGGAAACAAGTCATCGAATTGCGCCAGTTAATGCCTAATCTGCCTATTATCTGTGATCCAAGTCACATTGCCGGAAAACGTGAATACCTGTTCGAGATTTCACAAAAAGCCTTTGACCTTGGACTTGACGGCCTTATGCTCGAGTCGCATATCGACCCTTCATGTGCGCTAAGTGATAAAGATCAGCAGGTAACACCCGCTGAACTTGCCCGGATTCTGGATAAGCTTGTAATCAGATATGCAAATTCAAACGATCCCCAGTTTGAAAATATGCTGGATACCCTGCGCTCCAGAATCGATGGTATCGACCATGAAATAATGGAAATACTGGCTTCCCGTATGGAAATAGTAAGGAAGATCGGTATGTACAAAAAAGACAATAAGGTTACGGCTCTTCAGATTAACAGATGGACACAGATTATGGAAGACCGTGTGAGTACTGCACGCAAACTGAACATCGATGAGACACTTGTCAAATTGATATTTCAACTTATCCATGAAGACTCTGTCCGTCAGCAGACTGAAATAATGGATAGCGATTTATAATTAATCAACGATAAGATTCATAAAATATTGCAGATCCGCTCAATCGGGATTCTGTAATATTTTATTGAATTTGTTGATAATCTTTGTCATGGCTTCCTCTACCTGTGAATATTGCGTTTCCTCCTTAGCAATGTAGACAATCATGAAGGCCAGATGTCTGTCCAGGTTTTCCAGTAAGCCATATAATTCAGATTTTTTAAGCCTGTAAGCTTCCCGCATTCTGCGTTTGAGTAAATTTCGGTCATGTGCTCGTTTAAAGAGGCGTTTGGGAACGCTAAAAACAACTTGTGCCGGGAATGGTGCCGGATTTATCTCATACTTCCAGACCACTCTGAGCGGGTAACATAAAAATGCAGAACCTTTAAGAAAGATCTCACCGATAATTTTTTGGCTGCAAAGTTTTTCCTCTTTTTGGAAAGTATAATTACCCATACATTCAGGAGAACAAGAGAGAGGTAATTCTTCTATTTATTATTTTTATTGAATTCAGAGATAAATTTTTCGAGTGCCGCCGGCATGGATGGTGCTTCAGGAAGAGGTGCTTCAACATCGAGACGTAATCCTGCATCCCTTACTGCCTGAGCTGTCGCAGGACCGAAAGTTGCAATCTTAATCTCATTTTGCTCAAAGTTAGGGAAATTTTGAATCAGTGAGCGGATACCTACTGGCGTGAAGAAGCAAAGTATATCATAATTAACATCCTGCAAATCAGAAAGGTCTGCGCTTACTGTCCGGTACATAATGGCTTCAGTTACCTGAATCTTTGCCTTTTCGAGTAAAATAGGAATTTCGTCTTTATGGACATCTGATAGAGGAATGAGAAACTTATCATCCTTATGTTTCATCAGAACATCTACCAAATCAGCAAACTTTCCATTGGCATAGAAGATTTTACGTTTCCTGTAGACAATATATTTCTGCAAATAAAAAGCCGTGGCTTCGGAGATACAGAAGTATTTCATGCTGTCAGGAATAGTCAGGCGCAAATCCTGCGAAATTCGGAAGAAGTGATCGATCGCTGTTCTGCTTGTAAAAATAATGGCAGTATGATCCAGAATAGATATCCTGTCCTTGCGGAAATCCTTCGCTGGAACACCTTCAACCTGAATAAATTGACGAAAATCAATCTTCAGATTGTGTTTAACCGCCAAATCATTATAAGGTGAATTACCCGGGTTCGGCTCTGGTTGTGATACTAATATTCTTCTAATTTTCAACTTATTCCCTTTTTAAAATTCATATATTTCTAAACTCTTCTATTGTGCAATGACGAGTTTGAAAATCAAAAGCAACGGTAGAATTTCAAGGGTACAAAGGTACAAAATCAAATAGAAAATTGAAATGTCTTTTTGATATCCAAGATAAATACTTCGAAACACCGTAGCCAAATACATGATAACGACAAGCAAAGCCATTACCCAGATTGTTATAAAATTTGTCACGGCAAGTATCGCATGGATTGTAATCAGGGGTAATAGAATAAAGCCTAATGCCCTGTAATACAATCTAATATTAAAGATCAATTCTTCCGTCTGATCCTTAAGCATAGCTATTGAACCCACCATCCTGTGGACTAAAATCTTCAGAAAAAAATAGGTGTTTATGACCAATAATAATCCTCCAAAAAGTACAATTGAGGGGAATCCAGAGAGGTCAATCTTGAAAAATTGAGCAATTTGAAACATTGAAAGGGGCACAGTAAGGTAAAAAATCAAGTCAAGACGCATGGCCCCAAACATTGTTTTGTAACCGCGCTGACGAAAAAGCCGGCTTGCAGCATTAAAATTTACAAGGCTCGAAAAGATCTGACCGAGGTATTCCGGGAATTCCACACGTACCGAAGCAAAAACCATCCAAAGAATGAGAATCAGACCCAGGACCCAATCCTGCCCTGCTACAATACGCTCTTTACCAATAATACCATATGGTTTAACAGTCTGACTAACAACGGGACGCAGAGATTGTACAAAGGCTGAATCCGATAAGGTTGTTGCTGTTCCAAAATAAACCGTATCACCGACAGTTGAATAATAGCCCGGATTCCCGATGTAAATATTAAGTCGTGAATCTTTTTCTAATGGTTCCTCTGTATATACCTTCTTCTGAGGTATCTCTTTCCTGACATGATTTTTGGAATAGCCACCCTTTAAAACACTTTTCTGTTGAAATTTCCCCCTGTGTGTGCCAGTGGACACAGGTTGACCTTGCTTTTCAGAAAGCTGAATCTCTGTGACAAGGTCATTTGATAAGTAATATCCCTCCAATCGGAAAGCTGGCATAGATCATTCATTTTGAGCGGTGCAAAGATAAAAAATAAAGATCACTACTTTTGCAGATATGGAGAAACAGTCAACTTTCAGGATTTACCTGGCTCCGCTACAGGAGTCAACGGATTATATTTACAGAAGAGCCTATTCCAGATTTTTTGTGGGCATTGATAAATATTTCGCTCCGTATATTTTGCGTCAAAACGATGGAAGCGTCAAGTCCTCACACCAAAGGGATATCAATGCAACGAACAATAAGGAATATCTGCTTGTTCCACAAATACTTGCAGGAAAGAGTGAGGATCTTATTTTCCTTGTCAAATTATTGGAGGACCAGGGATATGAGGAGATCAACTGGAATCTAGGTTGTCCGTATCCAATGGTAACGAACAAGGGACTCGGTTCCGGTTTACTCCCATTCCCGGATCAGATCAAAAAAATTCTTACGGAATCATTACCACAAATTCAGAGCAGGATCTCAATAAAAATGAGAGCGGGGCTCAATTCCAGTGACGAAATATTTGATGTTACTGAGGTTTTAAATGATTTTCCTATTCATGAAGTCATTTTTCATCCCCGAATTGCCAAACAGCTTTATAAGGGAGTTCCGGATGAGCTTGTTTTTTCGGAAGTTAAACACCGGATCAGGCATCCGTTGGTTTATAATGGTGATATTGAAACCAGGGATGGTTTTAATGGGTTGAAGGAAAGACTGGGTGACACAACATCCTGGATGATAGGACGTGGTGTATTAAAGAATCCTTTTTTGCCATCGATACTTAAGGATGGTCTACTGTCTGAAATTAGAAATGAAAAAGAAACGTTAAGGGGATTTCACGATGAGGTTCTGCTCAGCTATTCGCGTATTCTGAATGGAAACAGTCATTTGCTAATGAAAATGGTAAAGTTCTGGAGTTACTTTTGTTTTGTCTTTCCTGATCCGCATAAGGCTTTTAAAGGGGTTAAAAAGGCAGTAAACATCGCTAAATATGACATGGCTGTGGCAGAGAATTTCAGGAGGTTGAACCAGGGGTGATTTTAAGTATTCGTTCCTTGTAAGATTCGAAAATCTGAAATAGGTTTACATTGGGTGATCTGAACAGTAAACAAGTAACTTTTTTATGTACCCTTCACACACCCATTGCCTGATCAGAATAAAAAAAGCAAAAGATACCCCCATTAGGATTATTTTGTATACATTTAGTATGCATTAATTATAATGTCGCAATTCAGAATACATCTCAATATCAGAACATCATTCAAGTGACCGGGTGACTTTCAATACACGAACACAGTCACCCGTTCACTAAAAATGGATCCTACCATCTAATAAACAACTGTCAATATGGATCTTGAACCAGGAAATATTTATCACATCTACAATCAGGGAAACAATAAGCAAATAATCT
>CAINLJ010000233.1 GCA_903850335.1 uncultured Bacteroidia bacterium
AACTCCTATATAACTCTTTTTAATTGCTTGATATTGCTTGAAAAAGTTCTGCCTCATAATTTTAAATGAAAATATCTGACTTTTAACGTTCAAAGGTGCAGAGCACCGTTTATATTTGTAGAACAGAAATTAAAATGTAGTTGGACCAGGTACAGCGTACCGCAATATCTTCTTTGATGAAGTGTTTAGGAAGCACTGATATTGCGGTACTCTACCTCCTAACAACGAATATTCATCATTCCTACAAATCTTGCGGTACTCTGTATTAATGATGTCTATGCATCATAGAATTGACGGTTTTCACTGCATGGGGCAATGCTTAAATTTACATATCTTCTACCAGTTATTCTATTTGGGGCAATATTCCCATATACTGGATTTTGGGCTATTTTCTTTTATACCTTCGCTTAAATTTGACCAATATTGTATACCATAGCTTTTTATGAAAATACTTAAAGTTAAATATTTACACGATTTTAAATGTGAAGTTGCGTTTTCAAGCGGAGAAACTAAAATAGCCGATTTTGAAGATTTTTTAAAAAGTCTAAAAATAAATCCATCACTAAATTTCTGGATATAAATAAATTTAAATTGGTTGAAATAGATACTGGCTTCTTATCCTGGAATAACGGAGAAATGGAGATATCAGCAGACTCTGTTTTTCATCAGTATTCTAAAAATATTGTAGAAGCTTTATAATCAAATGGTTAATAATCATAATAGTTTCCAAGACTCACCGATAGGCTGGTTCAGAAGGCCTTGGCTCTCCCTCGAAAGTCAATTCAATAACTGTTAACCATGGATCCGGCGGATATTGGGGCAGATCGTGAAGCCATACCCTGTCGCCTTGTTGCTCAACCCTGGCATACTGACCTGTGGCAAGCAGACAGGCTGATTTAACCTTACTTCCAACCCAAGCTATTGGAACCATAGGGCCCGGCCATCTCTGGATCAGAAGATAGACCTTGTTTCCAACTTTCGTTGCCATTCCAAGGTTTGGAGCCATAATTGGAGAATTGCCCGCACCATATATCGCCTTTCCGTTGACTTTCATCCACTTCCCGATTGAACCAAGAATTTCAACCTGTTCAACGGGGATTTTTCCATCACCATCCGGACTTACATTCAAAAGGAAATTTCCGTTCTGTGACGTGCATGATGCCAGTAATCGTAAAAGCTCATTCACAGGTTTATAATTGCTGTCATACCGTGCATATCCCCATGTACGGTTCATGCAAAAGCATGACTCCCATGGTCTGGATTGTGCACTTACAGCATTCTCAGGGGTCGAAAAATCGGCAGGAAGACCTGATCTGTCATTGATAATAATGTCTGGTTGCAGTTCGCGTGCCATAGAAATTAGTTGTTGCGAACGCCACGCAAGCGGATCATTGGGATACATGCCATCAAACCAGAGGATATCCACTTTCCCATAATTTGAAAGCAATTCACGGACCTGGGCATGGGCCTGATCAGCAAGCAACTTCATTGTAGATGGCGAAACAGAATACCCCTGGGGAAGAACTCCGGGGATATGCCAGTCAACAAGTGAATAATAAAACCCCATCTTCATCCCAGCCTCATGACAGGCATCAGCAAACTCTTTGATAAGATCCCGCTTAGCAGCAGTTTTAAATGCAGTGAAATCTGAAACTTTACTATCAAAAAGGCAAAACCCATCATGATGACGAGTTGTAAGAATGACATATTTCATTCCTGCGTCTCTTGCCCTGGCAACCCATTCCTTAGGATTAAAATCCTTGGGGTCAAACTGATTCGCCAGATTCTCATATTCAGCAATGGGTACATGTTCCTGGTACATCAGCCACTCTCCCCGGGCAGGAACTGAATAAACTCCCCAATGGATAAACATGCCAAACTTAGCCTCCTGCCACCAGCGCATGTCGGGATGAGTCTGCTCCTTAATGGCTGAGTCCCTTGCAGCTTGGGCAATTTTATTATTTGCCATGGAGAATCCCAATAACACAATCAATAACAACTTGGATTTCATCTTCATAAATCAATTTAACGCTTATTGTACTTTGGCGTCTTGGCGTTTTATTGGCATTTTTTAATAACCTCTTGAAAACTTCCTCATTTCAAAAAAATTCAACCATTGAAATATCTTATTTCCTGTTTTTTAGAAATTCAATTAATGCCTGAGGATTATCAGTTTGTATTCCATCCGTTCCCCAGCTAATGATTTTTTCCCACTCCTCTGTAGTCCCTTTTTTATCATCAACAAAAACCTTGGCGTTATTATCATGTGATCTTTTGACAAAGCTCTCACTGAGTTCTCCCATATCACTGGCAATTACCCTGGGGCGAACCTGCTTAACAACTTCATCGATATTCTTTTCAGGTCCCGGGTCAGGCATTGCGATGCATTTGTAGCATAACCTTTGTAATTCTTTTATTGTATTCATCTGTGATGCAGAAATATACCAAACGATATC
The DNA here is from genome assembly GCA_903850335.1 of uncultured Bacteroidia bacterium. Lineage (GTDB taxonomy): Bacteria > Bacteroidota > Bacteroidia > Bacteroidales > Prolixibacteraceae > JAAFHB01. The sequence continues at coordinate 2,457 of CAINLJ010000233.1, forward strand.
CCTTTCCATATCATATTTTTGAATAATCTTCAGCAATTCAGGGACTAGTGGTTCCTTGAGATCGAGGTATATTCCTATCTGACCGCGGCAAAGTTGCAGGATATCTTCAATACCTGGGATTCGGGTATTCTTCCATTCCCCGCCTAACTTTTCACCAATATCAAGCTTTTTAATCTCCTCCAAAGTAAAATCCTTTACTTTTCCTTTTGTCCCAACAACATAATTGTCTACAGTAGAATTATGAACACTTACAATTCTTCCGTCTTTCGTGGCCCTTGTATCAATCTCAACAAAATCACAACCCAGGTCGATAGCCTTTTGTATAGCCGCAAGAGAGTTCTCCGGAATCCCAATATGAGCTCCCCTGTGAGCGATGACATACGTGTTTCCATGTTTTGGTTTGGGGAAATAATGCTGAACCTTAGCCTTTGTTTTACCACTTGGAGTACTTGCCGTACCCCATTCAGGAACCGCTTTTAACGCATCCATAAAATTATGTATTACATCAGTATGACAATCTTCTACCCATCCTCCTTCACGCAGCCAGTGCCATTGACCAGTCTGATCGCAGACAATACCATCTTCACGAATAAAATAGGTGATCCAGGAAAGATTTCTAAATGCGATATCCCTGTATTCTTCACCTCCACCGGCAGCATAAAACATGGCAGTTACGGCACCAAAGGTAGAATTGATTCCTCCCCACGGATTTCTGTCAGTATCCTGTTCTCCTACAACTGTAACACCTCCGGGTCTTTCGCTACCCATGTTTCTGATAGCAAACTGGATACATTGGCGGGCATGTTCCTTCCACTGAGGATCAAGGGCCTCTTTTTTCTCGATCAGATATCGCGCCATGTTAAGCGGTGTCCAGGCATTCCGGTTATCCTCTTTGGGTTGATCTTCAAAAAACTGAACCCACAGGCAATGTTCCTTATCTTCGGGAGCTTTAAACTGGAAGTCTGTGATCCAGCTCCATAACTCTTGCCGGGGGTTTTTAAATTCAGAATAGCCCATCTCAAGAAGACTATCCCATAACCGCAGGATATAGACCATATCACCACTTCGCTCTCCCCAATATTTACCCGTTACAGCATCTACCCTGAAGGGCCATGGTGAATGCATCGCATCCCCTTTTCGCATATTTTTCGCCAAAACCTGTCCATTATGAAGTGCCTGACTAAGGTACCGGTTGTCCCTGGTAATTTTGTAAAGCTCCAGAAGAGCAAACCCGGCAATCCCTCCTTTATCAGGTTCAATAGTGTTTTTCCCATAATCAGCGTCATTCTGAGAACTTTGTTTGAGTGGCCAATCGGTATATACTCCTGTTGACCTTGTAAATCCGGGATACTTCCCTTCGTTGGGGGTATTTGCCTCTTTAACAAGATAATCTCCCATCTTAACAGCAACATTCAATACTTTTGGGTTTGTCTTTCCCTTATATTCCCAGTATTTCAGGTACGAAATGATACCCATACCATCCTGAGTAGCAGGAATAAAATCATTCCTGTAGGGTTGATAGTTCTCATCCATAAATGTAAAACAAACATAGGCCGGATAGCCATGATCATTTACCGGAGCATTCAAAAACCAGTTCATCTCACGTTCAAGGGCATCATCCCAGGTTGTCCATGGGGTTAACTTCGGGCCTGTTTTTTCATCATCATGGATCGCCTCTGTGTTGTTATCATAAACAGCATTGTGCCACCCGATTTTTGCAGGCATATAATCGAAGGTGGGCTGGGCCTGAAGCTTCTGTTGGGATGTCAAGGTCAATAATATGGCCAAAAAAATGAAGGTCAATGGACTAATAAGGAGTGATTTCATAGGATTATTTCCAGGTTTTCAGATGATAAGTAATGAGAATAAAAAATGTCATATTTAGTATTGAACTTTTAAGTTGAAAATAAATTCATTTCGTCACCAAATCGCTAAGACACAAAAAAGGAACCATAGTCATTCTGTGAATGTATTTCGGTGGAATTTAGTGTTTTGGTGACTTAGTGGCATTTTATTATTTTTGATAATTATACTCAAAAATACATCCGCCTTTTTTCAAAAACTTCCATAATCTTAAGAAAAGCACATTAAATATTACCATATCTCAAATTCTTATTATATTTTTAATCGGCGTTAATTAGCTGATTCCGGATAGAATACATTTTGTATTTTTGATGTCGAAATCAAAATTTAATTATAAATATTCTCTACTCAAAATGAAAGGATCCTTTAGCAAGATTCTGATTTTAGTACTTGTAAATTCGTTATATAGTATTAGTCAGGCAAATGAGAACACTCACAACCAAGGTGCCATTTATTATAACATAAGAAATTTTGGAGCCAAGGGTGATGGTCTGTCTAAAGATACCCACTGCGTTCAAAATACCATTGATTCTTGTTTCGCCCATGGTGGAGGAACTGTTTATTTTCCTCCGGGCATATATCTTTGCGGCACCATCCATCTAAAAAGCAATATTGAATTATTCCTTGATCATGGCTCTGAAATTCGGATGAGTAAAGACAACGAAGACTTTGATCCTTATGAAAAACTTGATTTTAAGACAGCAGGGGATAAGGAAACGAGCTTTTTCCATTATTCACTTATTCTCGGCGAAGATCTTGAGCATATCGCCATCCTTGGCACTGGAGTAATTAACGGGAACAGAACCAAGAGAGGTGGACCTAAACCTATTGCTTTAAAGTCCTGCAATCAGGTTTACATCAAAGACATAACTCTAAAGAATGCTCCAAATTATAACATCAGCATGTTGGGAACCGATTTCGTCACGATCTCAGGAGTAACAATTCTGAACGGTTTTAGTGACGGGATAGATCCTGATGGATGCAAAAATGTAAGAATATCAGACTGTTATATCGATACTTTTGATGATGCTATAGTTCCAAAGGCCAGTTTTTCCCTTGGATTTCTCAGATCTGTCGAAAATATGACTGTAACAAACTGCATATTGGCATCAAACTGCAATGCATTTAAATTCGGTACTGAATCTGGTGGTGGATTTAAAAATGTCACCATATCAAATTGTGCGGTCATAGCGCGGAAAGTTGGAAAGCCTGCAGATTCCGGAATTGCACTTGAGTCGGTTGATGGTGCAGAAATTGATGGGATTACAATTTCAAATATCTCTATGGCGAAGATCATTTCACCAATCTTTCTTAGGTTGGGAAACAGGGGACGTGATATGGCCACTCCTGTTCCAGGCTATCTGAGAAATGTGATTATCACCAATATTACGGCTACAGGTGCATCACAGGCCTCAATAATTGCAGGAATTCCAGATTATCCTGTTGAGAACGTAACCATAAACAACATAAGAATTTCGTATGCAGGAGGAGGTTCGTTTGATGGCCGGATAGAAAGTGTTCCGGAGTTGATCAAAGAATATCCCGATTCTGATATGTTCGGTACAATACCCTCATGGGGCTTTTATGTACGTCATGCTAAGAACCTCATATTAAAGGATCTTAATTTGTCATCCGAACATCCGGATAAACGACATGCCTTTATTTTTGAAGATGTTGGTTGTTTAAAACTTGAGGCTTTAAATGTTCCAGTTGGTGAAGGGGCCACTCCTCCCCTATATTTCAGAGATGTGAGACAAGCAATAATATCCGGCTGTCTGATCCCTGCAAATCAGTTACTGTTTATTGATGTTCCGGAAAATCAGAAGGATGAGATCCAGTGGATTTGGAATGGGAAAACAATGAATCGCTGAATAAATATTTCCTTAGTTATCAATGTGATACAACGCGCTAGCCGGTATCTCCTGTCTGTCAATCCCTGGTCCTTCCCAACTCACAATGTTGAACTTTCTGGCGCCTAACTGGAAATACTTCTCAAGTACCTTATATTTTCCTTTGCGCAGAGCAACTGTTCTCAGACCTCCCCTGAGAAATTCCTTTCCATCAAGGTAAAACGTGCACCTGTCATTCACTTTGATTGAAAAGGTATAGATCCCGTCATGCCGAACATCCAGGTATCCGGAATAGATGTAACCAAAATAGTCTTCCCGTTTGCGTTTTTCGAGTGTAAAATTTGGAATGATGCCTGACTCAACCGGAGTCAGCTTATCTAATTCGTCCTCTTCCATCACGTGAGCATGATAATATTTATAGCTCAACCCATTGATGAACTTTCCTGAGCCTTCGTAGTTTTTATACTTCTCAAATTCCAGTTTCCTAATCTGAACCGACACTGGAAGACTAGGTAATACTCCGGATTTAAAGGCTGCAAACCTGATATTAGTTGTTTTATTTACGATTACCGGCCGGATATAAAGTGCCGACTTATCAGTTGGTCTGCTGCCATCAGTTGTATAGTAAATTTTTGCCTTTGTGTCATCGCACATAAGGTTAACCTTACCCGTTTTCAAAAAAAACTCATCGGAAGTAATAGCGGATGGCAAGGTTACACCCTTTTCGAAACTTTCTGTTTTCGGACGGTCTTCAATTGCTGACCCCCAACTTTTGTTCGGCGAGCTTCCCATTTCAAAGGCAATTTCCGATCCGTTAAGGATATCCTCATGAGTAAACCAGGATTTGGAATATGGCACATGATTAAGTGTGACGGCCTGGATATACTTGTTCTCCTGTGATGGATTGGTCGCTTTTACAATGAACTTCCTGCCGTTTTCCAGGTTGATGGTGACCTTTTCAAAAATGGGTGTTCCAATAACATACTCAGGCGAACCTGGACAAACCTGGTAAAATCCCATTGCACTCAGGATATACCAGGCTGACATCTGCCCGCAATCCTCGTTTCCGCTTAAACCGTTTGGCTGATCATCATAAAGTGTATCAAGAATTTGTCTGATAATAGCCTGAGTTTTCCATGGAACCCCTGCATAATTATACAGATACGCCATATGATGGCTGGGTTCGTTTCCATGAGCGTACTGACCTATCAAGCCTGTCGCATCAATTGCATTCTGATCGTGTTTCGACTGTTTAGTGAAAAGGGTATCCATCCATGCGACAAATTTCAGGTCACCCCCTATCAAACCTATTAATCCATTTACATCATGGGGTGCAAACAGACTGTATTGAAAGGAGTTCCCTTCAACAAAATGTTCACTACCTTCCGATGGGTCGAACGGAGTAACCCATTTACGATTAGAATCTTTAGGACGCATAAATCCTGTTGAAGGATCAAACATGTTTTTGTAAAACTGAGCACGACAGCTGTAATCGTGAAAGGCCTCATCGTAATTGAGAAGTTTTGCCATACGCGAAACACTCCAGTCGTTGTAGGAATACTCCATGACTTCCGACACCGAACCACCCTCTTTATCTGACGGGATGTAACCAAGGTCCTTGTAATACCCAATATCCTGCACACGCTTTTTCATAGCCTCAAAGGCCAGCTTCTCATCGAAGCCCCTGATCCCTTTAACATATCCATCCAAAATAACTGAGTGTGTATGATAACCAATCATTGTGGCAGTATTGTTCCCCGCCAGCTCCCATTGGGGTAGGACGCCGCTTATTCGGTACATCTCCAGGAAGGTTTTTATAAATTCACGGTACCGGTTCGGATCGATAATTGTGTAAAGAGGCATATTAGCCCTGAAAGTGTCCCATAACGAGAAGACAGTATAATTTGTAAATCCTTCTGCTCTATGAACTTTATGATCAACTCCCCGGTACCTGTTGTCCACATCCATAAATTCATTAGGTGCGATTGCGGTATGATATAATCCGGTATAGAATATCCGCCGTTGCTTCTTTGACCCCCCCTCAACCTCAATTTTAGATAAAAAGCTGTTCCATTTATCTTTTGATTCGGTCGCAATTTTTTCAAAATTCCATCCTGCATTCTCGGTTTCAAGGTTTTTTCTTGCGCCGGCAATATCAACAGCAGAAATCCCAATTTTCACAATTATTTCTTCATTCTCCCTTGTCTGGAAGTTTACAAAGGCTTTTATATTGGTTCCTTCCGCTTTTCTAATTCCATCAACCATTTTATCATCCAAAGCGATGCCTGAAGACTTGAATGGTTTCGAAAACTTAGCATAGAAAAAGACATACTGATCGTCAGCCCATCTTTTCGATCTGCGTAGTCCTTGAATTTCAGTATCACTGATTATTTCAATATTCGACTCAATCACATGATCCCGGTTCTTCAGATCAATTATAATATTCGAATTTTCAGAAGCCGGGTAAGTATAACGATGTAAGCCGGTACGGGTTGTAGCTGTGAGTTCAGCTTTAATATTGTATTTGTCCAGTAATACGCTGTAATAACCAGGTGTGGCATGCTCGTTTGAATGACTAAAAGTAGAGCGATAACCTGATTTTGGATCATTTTCATCTCCTGGCATTAATTGAACCTTGCCTATTGTTGGCATGAATAAAACGTCGCAGTATTCGGGTGCCCCTGTTCCGCTCAGATGTGTTTGACTGAATCCCATTATCGTTTTATCGGAATAATGATACCCGGACGACCCATCCCAGTCTTCCCATCTTGTATCAGGACTTATCTGTACCATTCCAAACGGAACTGTTGCCCCTGGGAAGGTATGGCCGTGGCCGCCGGTTCCGATAAAGGGGTCGACAAAAGAAGTATAATCGACTTTCACTTGTCCGGACGTACACCCTAAAATCACCAAGAGAAAAATCGGGCTCAATATTTTCATAGTCAGGGAATTTGATGCGCAGTGACTGAAGAATATTCTATAACACGTAAAATGACAAATAATGACTTACCCCCCGGATGTAACCGTCCAGGGGAAGTAAGTCTTATTTCAACAGAATGATTGATGCTTTGAGTTTCTTCTCAAGTTCCGGAGGGGATATTTCTTCTAAGGTTGCTTTGGCAGTATTACTGAACCAACCGCAGAAGAGAACCTTTTTAGAAGTTACAGATTGAACAACTTTCCAGCAATACGAAGGGACATAAATGTTTCCAATCTTCTTATTCCCAAAGTACCCACCGCAGATAATATATAATTTTTCAGTCTGTGACCACTTTCTGATTTCTGTTTCCTTTCTTTTCCAAACCCCTCTGTTTAGGTTTGCTGTTTGGGGCAGACAGTTGTAATACCTGAAAGTAAGTTCATCTTTCTCGCAGTCAAAGGCAAAATCCTCGGCATTGGCTAAATGTCCCTTGTCATAATGGCTTCCACTATAGTCTGCATCCGTAGCACATTGAAGCCTGTCATCGTCATTTATAAAATGCAGACTAGCTCTGGAACAATTGCCTCCACCCTTATACAAATAGTAACTTACAAAATTGGATTCGTGATAAGTGTTACTAAAATTTGCCTTATATATACCTTTATCTACGATGAGTTGTCCGAAAACACAGTTCCAAAGACCGAGGAAAAAGACAAATATTAGAATTAACCTGCTCATCTGCATAATAATTATATAAAATTACAGCTATGGCATAGTAAACATAATTTGCAGATTCCTTTCTAAACAAATCAGTACTTTACCTAATCATTTTATTTCTTTGGTTCAAGAGCGGCCCTGCAAAATTCAACACACTTGGTAACTTCTTTAACAGCGTCTGAACCTGCAGGAACAGTATATTCAAGTTCAATATCGGCTTCAATCGGCCATTTTTCTTTTTTAAGAAGTTGAAGGATCTCACCTACTGGTGTTTCACCGCTTCCCCATGGCTGATTTTTGTTTGGATCTGCGGCATAAGGACCCGTTTTATCCTTAATATGAAGGCTTACAATACGATTGTGCAATCTTTTAATCAGATCAACAGGATTTAAGCCTGTGGCCCCGAAATAGTGACCACAATCCAGGTTTAACATGAGTTTTGGACCAATTGCAAGTACCTTGTCAAAACTAAAATTTGGATCTCCCGGTTGGCCATGATTATGGAAGATTACATACAGGTTGTGTTTTTCGGCGAATGGTTCCAGGCGTTTTGCTGTTTCTTCGGAGATCTCTGTAGTTATTCCCTTAGCGCCTAAAGCTTTGCATGCATTAAATACATAATCAAGCTCCTCATCTGACCAGCCTTTATCACCTAGTTTGAGAATATTGATTTTGACCCCTTTATCATTAAAAATCTTACGGATCTCCTTGAATTTATCCATCGGGACTGTCGAACGCCACTTTCTGATTGCCTCTGCATCATTGCCTTGTGGTGCTCCGGCAAATTGTTCAACACACCCTCCCATCAATTCTACTGAGCTAAGACCTGACTGTACCGCATAATCCAGAATAGCCGGAAGTGTCTGATCAGCCATACTACGATAACTGTAGGTAATTGTCCCTACCTGTACCCCAGCAATT
>CAINLJ010000234.1 GCA_903850335.1 uncultured Bacteroidia bacterium
CTCTTCTTTCGGGAGAGTCCTTCCATGACCTTTGAACTTCAGCTATCACAGACAGGGGTGGTTTTAATCCCAGCCCTTTCCATACTGGGTCAAAGATGTGGCACCCAATATCGCCTGACCATCCCGTTCCAAAGTCCTGCCAAGCCCTCCACTTCATAGTATGGTATATTTCAGGAACAAAAGGGCGAAAAGGAGCGGAACCTATCCATAGGTCCCAGTTCAGTTTTGCAGGGGGGGCCTCTCCATGTGAAGGACGTGGTCCCTTGGCCCTGTATTCCAATATACCTGGACGGTTCGAACAAAGGTAGGCATGTTTAACTTTGCCAATCGCCCCTTCTTTAAGCCAATGAACAGCTCTCCGCTCATCCATTTTTGCAGCAACCTGTGTGCCCAGCTGTGTAATTACTTCGTGTTTGATTGATGCTTCAGTAAGCGCCCGAACCTCAGCTACATCATGACACATCGGTTTTTGACAATATACATGCTTTCCTTTTTGAATTGCGGTATAGGCGATTGAGAAGTGACTGTGGTCCGGCACAGCAACATTGACAGAGTCAATTTTGTCCCCTTCCTTTTCCAGCAGTTCACGCCAATCCGCATAGGTACGTGCACCAGGATAGGATTCCGAGGCTTTTTTCAGGTTTTCTGCATCAACATCACATAAAGCTATAATTTTCACGTTTGGATCTTCCTTAAATTGCAGAAAGTCCCACCAACCCATACCACCGATCCCAATGCAGGCATGATTAAGTTTGCTGTTTGGCTTTCTGGTGCTTCCTGTGCATCCCAAAAGGAGGGGAGCTCCGATTGCAGCGGTTACCGAAGTTTGTAAAAACTTACGCCGCGAAGGTGAAAAAGGGTGGATCTTCATAATTTGAAAATTATCTGTTTGTTCAGAATGGTGTCCGGCTTAGTAAGGCTGCCGCGTCCATAAAGGATATTATTAGCCTTCCAATTGTTTATACACAAATATCAGCAATAAGTTCCTAATAAACTAATTCCAATTGTATTCAACGTATTTATATATTTAAACAAGTATCATAAGCTCGCAGAAACTAAAATCTTGTGGTTAAGGTCAAATTTGATTCAATAAAGCTTAAATTCAGATATAAATGAGCAATGCTATTTTGATTTAACATGGATTTTTGCCCAATCTGGTTTAGAGCAGTTGATTCTGTTTCAAATGTTAAAATGAACTATTAACATTCTTTACCCTTTGTTAATGAGATTTTTATAATATCACACATATATTGCGTCCTAATAATTTCATTAAAATATTCAATATATGGAAAACACGATCAAATTACCAGAAGGCACAGTTTCAGTCGACAAGCTTTTCCAATTAAATGGTGTTACAGATCTTGAATCAGAACTCTTTGATGCTATTCTGACTTTAGCACCTGTCTTTTCGTTTAAGGATTTAATCGTGAATTATATCTCAAAGGATTATTCACAGGAACAAATATTGAATGCTTTTCAATCCCTTGAAGATAAGCATTTCTTGTCGTACGACAGACAATTTAATACTATAAAACTTCATTTAAAATCTGTCTTTGCTCGATTCAATTCTTAGTTTTTAAACATACAAACCAAGTTGGTTTTAATAGCATCAATTTCCATTAATTTTTTGGAGTAAAAACGTATTTCTAAGAACATAAATCAGCCTTTGGATCTTCAAAAAGCTGTATTTTTATGGGGTCAATAACTTAGAAATATGAATCCACTCATTGAAAATTTCATCAAGTCAAAACGAATTGCAGTAGTTGGTTTCTCCAGGTCTGGAAAGAAGTTTGGGAATATGGCTGGTAAAGAGTTGATAGCAAGAGGATATCAGATCTTTCCTGTGCATCCGGAGGCTCAGGAAATAGAAGGGTTAACCTGTTTCCCGAATCTTAACAGTCTGGAAGGCAAAGTAGAGGCCCTGTTAATTTGCATCCCTCCAAACAAAGTTCCTCCTGTTCTGGAGGATGCAGCAAAAACCGGAATAAAAAATATCTGGCTTCAGCAGGGATCCTGGTCCCCTGAGGTACAACAAACCGGGGATCGGCTTGGTCTGGCATTTGTGGCTAAAAAGTGTATTCTTATGTATGCCCCACCGGTTACTTCCTTTCATAAGTTTCACCGGACAATTACATCAATTTTTGGAAAGCTGTAAACCTGTTTATATAATCTTTTGCAGCCATAAGATTACTGTCAATGAATTTTAGAAAGTTTTTGTTTCAATTTTATCCATTTCATTAAAATATTCATGCATTTCGATTACCTGATTATTGGTGGTGGTATTGTTGGTTTGTCCATTTCCAGAGAGCTCAAATCCAGATTTCCCCTTTCAAAAATTGCTGTACTTGAGAAGGAAGCCGATGTAGCATTTCATGGAAGTGGTCGTAACAGTGGTGTTTTACATGCCGGATTTTATTATTCAGCCGATACCCTGAAGGCTAAATTTACAAGAGACGGAAACCGGCAAATGCGGGAATATTGCTATGCCAATGGACTTAAAATTAATGAATGCAAAAAAGTTGTCGTAGCTAAAGATGAAAGCGAACTTCCTGCTCTTTTTGAACTTGAAAGAAGGGGTAAAGTCAATGGGGTAGAGGTTTCGATCATTGATGAAAAGGAGCTATTTGAAATTGATCCCAACGTGAAGACTTTTAAATATGCTTTATATTCTCCAAATACAGCCACAGTCGATCCGGCTGAGATTACTCATGCTATTAAGAATGAGTTAAAAACTAAAGGGATTGAACTGTTTTTTGGCGAAGGATACAAATCCAGACTTGAGGATAACACAATCAAAACAACAACTGGCAAATTATTTTCTGCTTCCAAAATCATTAATGCTGCCGGGTTGTACGCGGATAAGGTAGCACGTGACTTCGGATTTTCCGAGAAATATACAATCATTCCACTAAAGGGTATTTACTTAAAGTATAATGGTAATGAAATTCCGGTCCGGACCAATGTTTATCCGGTACCCAATTTAAAGAACCCATGGCTGGGAGTACATTTTACAGTAACGGTGGATGGAACGGTAAAGATTGGACCAACTTCTACACCGGCATTTTGGAGGGAGAACTATGGTGGATTCGAACGGTTTAGTCTTAGTGAATTGACCCGAATCTTATCCTGGGAGGCATCTTTGTTTCTTAGAAATTCTTTTGGGTTCAGAAATATTGCCCTCGAGGAAATTAAGAAATATAACCGGACTTATTTTGCCGGACTTGCAAAGGATCTTGTGAAAAAGATTGATACAGGTGGTTTTAAAGAATGGGGAAGACCAGGCATCCGTGCCCAGCTGCTTAACATTCATACAAGGGAGTTAATTATGGACTTTGTCGTGGAAGGAGATTCAGACTCACTACATATACTTAATGCTGTTTCGCCGGCCTTTACCTGTTGTTTTCCCTTTGCGGCCTGGGTTGTCGATAAATACCTCACATAGTATTTATGCAATTATAAACCAAAACGCCGCAGGCTTTAATCAGACAAAATAGCTATTAGTAACTGATTGTCCCATATTTCCCGTCATAAAAATCAAGATATGCATCTGTGATCTCCTGTTGAGCGTTCATCACAAACGGACCCTGGGCAATAATGGGTTCTGAATAATGCTCCCCTCCAAAAAGCAGTATATCCAAGGCTTTATCGTCCTGACTTTTTATTTCAATGATTCCGCTTTTCCTGTCAAATTCAATAAATTCACCACTTTGAAAGTCCGATCCGTTTATCTGTGCATTTTGCAGGGGCAGGAACGCAGCAACCTCCAATTCTTCTTTAACATGAAGTGTAAATTGCTGATCGGCAAACAAATGAATATGATAGATGAATTGTTCCGTATATTCTGGTATGACTGAATGTAAACCCTGATAATTCCCAGCAACTACTTTCAGCCATCCGCTCTCATTCTCCAAGGACTTTTTAGGGATCTCGTCACCTTGAATGGCCAAATATTCTGGGTTTTCCGCTTTGTTTTTCGATGGAAGATTAATCCAAAACTGAAATCCATGAGTGATCTTCACGTTACTTCTTGTATCATAGGATAAACGTTCATCATGAATAATTCCGTTACCTGCTTTCATCCACTGAACACCTCCAGAAAATACAACCGCATGGTTTCCAAAACTATCAAAATGCTCATCCTGACCATTTAAAACATAAGATAACGTGGCAATTCCTCTGTGAGGGTGAGCACCCGTTGTACTGTTCTTAGTTGTTTCATGTATTGAAGGAGCGATATGATCGAGAAATACGAATGGTCCGACCGCGTCTGCGTATCTGTTGGGCAGGATGCGAAAGATAGTCATGTCGCCAATATCTGCTCTGGTTCCTTTCCCTGAAAAACTGACTTCCTTGTTCATAGTTCAATTGATTTTTGGACAAAATTAAGCATATCTGCTTCTGTTTAGTATTTATTTTTCGGGTTCTTTGACTTTTGATGTTGGCACCGCAAACGCTTTTTTTTAAGGTGCACATCATTGCTGATATTTATAGAAAAAGATCTCAAAGTGCTGTATATCTATTTATTAACTCTGTGTAACCTTGTATTGTATTCTACATCATAGTGAAGTTGGCGTAAATGTTTACAGATTAGTTGAATTATAAAGAGGATGTTTGAAAATGTAAAAAATAGCAATGACGACGCAACGTTTATGATATCGGGTGCGTCAATGAGTTTTATCGGGGTTTATTGTTGAAATTGTCTAAAATTGATATTAAACCTTATTATAAAATTGGGGTCTAAGACCAGAAATTTATTTTTTAAAAATGAAAAAAGCTCTTTTTGTTTTATTGCTGATGGCAATAGTCTCATCATTACAAGCACAAAAGTGGGAAGCCTCTTTCGAAGCAGCTAAGTCAAAGGCCGAAAGTGGATCTAAGAATATTGTCCTTGTTTTTTCAGGTTCTGACTGGTGTATCCCATGCATTAAACTTGAGAAGACTATTTGGGAATCACCGGAATTTATCGAATATTCAAATACCCATTTTGTGATGCTGCGTGCCGATTTCCCCAAAAAAAAGGCTAATGCACTGCCAAAGGAGAAGCAGGAGGAAAATGACCGTCTTGCTGAGACCTACAACAAGGATGGACTATTCCCTTTGGTCGTAGTTCTGAATAGAAAAGGCAAAGTTCTTGGATCTACAGGATATAAAAATGTTAGTCCTAAAGAGTATATTGCCATGCTTAACTCGTTAGAAAAATAAAACTTTTGAAATTAATACTTAACATACTGATCGTTTTGATGCCTGTTTTACTTCAGGCTCAGCAAAAATTTACGCGACAACTCAAACTCATGGGATGCAGGTATGATATTACAGTTATAGCTGCCAATGAAGCGGAGGGGAATAAATTTATTGATATTGCCGCAAATGAGGTAACCCGGATTGAACATCTGATTTCTGAGTGGGATTCAACAACCCAGATTTCTCATGTTAATTATTATGCGGGAATCAGACCTGTAAAGGTTGATAAAGAGGTATTTGATCTCATAGTACGAAGTATAAAAATCTCAGAGTTGACTGACGGTGCCTTTGATATCTCGTGGGCGGGAATGAATCAGATCTGGAAATTTGATGGCTCGATGAAGCGGTTACCTACCAATGAAGAGGTTGCGAAAGCCGTTTCAACCGTAGGATACAAAAACATAATCTTAAACAAGCAGGATACAACTGTATTTTTAAAACTTAAAGGTATGCGTCTCGGGTTTGGTGGTATCGGTAAAGGATATGGTGCCGATAAGGGAGCTGCATTATTGAAGTCTTTAGGAGTGGCAGGAGGCATTATGAATGCTTCTGGAGATATTACTGCATGGGGAAATCAGCCGGATGGGAAGCCCTGGATGATTGGGATTACAAACCCATTCAATAAGGACAAAGTCTTTTCGTGGTTTCCTTATTTTGGAAAATCTATTGGTACCTCAGGGAATTATGAGAACTATGTAATGTTTAATGGTGTGAGATATACCCATATTATTGATCCCCGGACGGGATGGCCTGTACATGGGATATCAAGTGTTACACTCTTTGGACCCAATGCCGAAATTTCCACTGCACTTACAAAAGCCATATTTGTAATGGGTAAGGATGTAGGAATTAATCTGTTGAAACAAATTAAGGGTATTGAATTTATCGTTGTTGATGAGCAAGGCAAGATGTATGAATCTGATAATGTAAAAATGAATCCATTCAAATAATGAGAAAGAAATTTTTTATAGCACTACTTTTAGCTGTTTGTCTTTCATCGTGTGTAGCCGTGAAAGAGTACAAGAAAGTATATATCAATGATCCTGAGATGAAATTGTCATCCAATGAAAATGAGCGGTTTGAAAGCACTTTTCAGGTTTACAGGGAAGGTGCTTCCGGGGCAAACGGCGGTAAAACAGGCGGAGGATGCGGATGCAATTAACAGATAAAATGAGGAGATTCTTGCTAATTATATTTTGCATCTCTGTATTATTTGGAACAGGAAATGCACAGGTAGCCGATTCTACGAAGTTATATAAGAAAAGAGTGCTTGAAAATACGGAAATTGACTTTCTTATGAGCATGTATGGTCAGGATGGAGTCCATTCCCCTGTCAATGGTGGAATAGGGACTGAGAAATTATCCGATCAGACGGCTACTATTGTTATCAGCATTCCATTAAATCCTGATGATGTGTTAACTGTTGATGCCGGGATTTCCGCTTACACCTCAGCTTCTTCGAGCAATGTTAACCCCTTTATGAATTCGACCGCGAATACCTTAAAAAATCTGTCGTGGGGTATTAAAGGCCTTAATACCAGCGGTGCATCCGGTGGTGGCGGAGGCGGAGGCGGCGGAGGTGGCGGCGGAGGTGGTGGAGTAACTCCGCCTCAAAATGCTATTAATCCTGTGGGTACGCCCTGGCTTGCATCTACGGGTGCATCACATGCCGAAAAATTAAAATCACTCAGCACAACCTATAGCCATAGTTCGGATGACAGGAATTTAATCTGGGGATCCAATCTTTCCGTATCAAGCGAATTTACATACTCTTCATTTGGTTTTGGTGGAAATGTGACCAAACTCTTTAATGAAAAGAATACAGAAATTGGAGTTAAGGGCAATATATTTCTTGATCAGTGGCGTCAAATTTATCCAACGGAACTAAAAGAATATTTGCTCATTGGTAATGGGTTCCAGTATTTGGGGTATTTCGCCGGGGTAACGATTCTGGATCACTCGGGTAATCCTACGGCATCCACAAACTATCTTCCGGATGGGTTTAAACCATGGACAAACTCGGGAAGAAATTCATTCTCTATGTCGTTTTATGCTTCGCAGATATTGTCCAAACGGTTTCAGACTGCACTTTTCTTTGACCTTGTTATGCAGCAGGGAATGCTCTCTACACCTTATCACCGAATCTATTTCGCCGATAAACCACATTATTACATTGGCGTTGCTAGTGATATTTCGCATTACACGTCTCCTCAAAATACAGGCGTTTACCAGCTGGCGGATGCAATTGAAACGCTTCCCACCTCACGCTTTAAGATTCCTGTTGGGATAAGGATGAATTACTTTATAAATGAGACCTTTGTATTAAGAGGTTATTACCGGTATTATTACGATAACTGGGGCTTAAATGCTCATACAGTCAACCTTGATCTACCCGTTAAACTGAGTCAGGCATTTACTTTAACTCCCTCATTCAGATTCTATTCTCAAAATCAAGTTAATTATTTCGGCCCATTTGAGAGTCATTTCTCAACCGAAAAGTTTTTTACCTCGGACTACGACCTGTCAAAATTTGATAGTAAACAATACAGTCTGGCATTGGGATATACAGATATCTTTACAAAATTTAAAATCAAGAGGCTTGGACTTAAAAATGTGAATCTTAAATACAGCCATTATGACAGAACGGATGGATTAAAGGCCGATATTGTGACGCTGGGTTTGAAATTTGTAGGAGGAGAGTAATATCACTCTTTTTTTATTTAATTTAGAGTCCAAATTGAAAGGAGATGTATCAATTTCTGGATTCTGAATCTGTCCGCAAGGAAAAAAGACTGATATGGGCCGTTAACAGGTCTGTGATGGAGAATATTGGTTTCGCCCTGAAGAAGAGTGGCAAAAAGAGTAAGAGCCACTGGGATTTGTTTATTGGGCTTTTGAAAATCTTTACTTTTTTCCTTAAGATCAGCGGATATTATAGAAAAGGATATGGGAATGCTAAAACAATACACGTAAATGAGCTGACCTTAAAATTTCCAAACCTTCCTGACGCCTTTCAGGGTTACAGAATTTTGCATTTATCTGATTTGCATATTGACAGCATTCCTGGTTTTGCTTCCATCTTAATTCAAAAAATTACTCCGCTAAAATTTGATATTTGTTTATTAACAGGTGATTACCGGCGTGACAGTAACGGGAGTTTTAGTCATATCCTGAAACCACTTCATATTTTGTCAAAGTATATTAAGGCTGAAGATGGTACGTTTGCAATTCTGGGTAATCATGACACCTATCTTATGGCTGGCTATGAATCTGAATCCGGTCTGGAATTGCTTATCAACGAATCCGTTGAGATTATCAAACAAGGGCAGAAGATATTAATAACCGGCACCGACGATCCGTTTAATTTCTATACTGAATCAGCCTTGCTAAGCCTTGAGACAAAAGGGTATGATTTTAAAATTGCTATGGTCCACACACCGGAACTCGCAAAAACTGCGTCACATAACAAATATGATCTCTATTTGTGCGGCCATACCCATGGAGGACAAATTTGTCTTAAAGAGGGCATCCCATTGATTAGTCATCAATTTGAAGGAAAGCAACTAAATCACGGGCAATGGAAATTGGGCAAAATGATCGGTTACACATCACGTGGAGCCGGTGTCAGCGGAATGCCGGTGCGGTTTAACTGTCCGGCGGAGGTGACAGTCATTACACTCACTCATTGACTTTACTGAAAAAACTTCCGGACGATGTGATTCAGAAAAATCAAACTACTTTTGCAAAATGGGAAAAATGCATGATACGTCCATTCAGAAGGAAAAAGTAGTTATTGTAGGTTTAATAACCGGCAGACAGGATGAGAAAGAGGCTAACGAATACCTCGATGAACTTGAATTTCTTGTGGATACTTCCGGAGCCGAAGTTTGGGAACGCTTTAGTCAGCGACTTGAAAATCCAAACACAGCTACCTTTGTTGGAACCGGTAAACTGAAGGAGATTGGGGATTTTGTTAAGGTACATGGCATTGATGCCGTGATTTTTGATGACGAGCTTTCACCTACACAATTGCGTAATATCGAGCCTGTGCTTGAATGTAAGATTCTCGACCGGACAAATCTTATTCTTGACATTTTTGCCGGACGTGCTCAAACGGCTCATTCGAAAACCCAGGTTGAGCTGGCTCAATGTAAATATATGCTGCCCAGACTTACCCGTTTATGGACTCACCTTGAACGGCAGCAGGGAGGAATTGGAACCAGAGGTCCGGGTGAGTCCCAGATAGAAACAGATAAACGTATTATTCTTGACAGGATATCATTTTTGAAAGTTCAGCTCGAAAAGATTGACAGTCAGATGATGGTTCAGCGTCGTAATCGTGGGAAGATGGTTCGTGTCGCACTTGTAGGGTATACGAATGTGGGTAAGTCAACAATCCTGAATCTGATCAGCAAGTCTGATGTTTTTGCTGAGAACAAATTATTCGCTACCCTGGACACTACCGTTCGAAAGGTTGTTATCGGAAATCTTCCATTCCTTCTTACCGATACGGTAGGTTTTATCCGTAAGCTGCCACATCACCTTGTCGAGTCATTCAAATCAACACTGGATGAAACACGGGAGGCAGACCTGCTTCTCCATGTTGTAGATATTTCGCATCCGGGATTTGAATCACAGGTTGAGGTCGTGAACAAGACACTTTCGGAGATAGGTGCCGGTGACAAACCAATGATCTATCTTTTCAATAAAATCGATGCATTCAAATATATCGAGAAGGAGGAGGATGATTTGCTGCCATCAACGAAGGATAATATGAGCCTTGATGACTGGAAACAATCCTGGATGGGCAAGCACGGTAATATTTCGCTCTTTATCTCTGCCAAAGAGAAGACTAATATTGAAACCTTCAAAAAGGTTATTTATGAGGAGGTAAAATCTATTCACATCCGCCGTTTCCCTTTTAATGACTTTCTTTATCAGGTCTTTGATGAAGAGTAGTTAATTCTATTCATGATTTAGTTGAAGTTTTAAATTCTTCCACAAAAAAAGCCGTCATTTCTGACAGCTTCTTCAATATATAAATCAATCAGGGTAAATAATTATTTGACAACTCCTTCTTTGACAAGATATTCAGCAATCTGAACTGCATTTAAAGCAGCACCTTTCCTGATCTGATCTGAAACAGTCCAAAAAGCAAGTCCATTTGGGTTCGTGATATCTTTCCTAACCCTTCCGACAAATACCTCATCACGTCCTGCAAGGTGCAATGGCATAGGGTATTCTTTTTTGGAAGGATTGTCAATTACGATTACACCCTCGGCATTTTCAAAAGCCGATTTTGCCTGTTCGAGGGAGATCTCATTTTCTGTTTCAACCCATATTGCTTCCGAATGAGCCCTTAGCACGGGAACACGCACTGCGGTGGCGCTTACCATGACGTCGGAATGCATGATCTTACGGGTTTCATGGTACATTTTCATCTCTTCCTTGGTGTAATCGTTATCAGTAAATACATCAATATGCGGGATCAGATTTTGCACCAGCTGATAAGCAAACTTGGAAACAGTAGGTTCTTCACCTGCTGCAACCTGCACAGTTTGTGATTCCAGTTCATCCATCCCCGACGCTCCGGCTCCACTTGCACTCTGGTAGGTAGCAATATGGACCCTTTTGATATGGGAGATATTTTCTATGGGTTTTAATGCAACAACAAGCTGGATAGTTGTACAGTTAGGATTTGCGATGATTTTCCGTGGCATATTTTTCGCATCTGCAGCATTTACCTCCGGAACCACAAGCGGAATATCGTTTTCCATACGGAAGGCACTGCTGTTATCGATCATTATAGTTCCAAACTTGGTGATCGTTTCGGCGTATTCTTTTGAGATACCTGCACCAGCTGATACAAGTGCAATATCTATACCTTTAAAATCGTCATTATGTTTTAATTCTTTGACAATTAGTTTTTTGCCTCTGAAAGTGTACTCTTTTCCAGTACTTCGTGCCGAACCAAAGATAATAAGTTCATCAAGCGGGAAACTGCGTTCATCCAAAACGCGAAGGAATTCCTGTCCTACTGCCCCGCTTACACCAACAATCGCTACTTTCATAATCTTAAATTTTACCTGATTATTACAATAAATCAAACAAGATACGTAATCACTGGTTTCCTCTGTTTGACGGTACAAAAATATTCAATATTCTTATTGATTTATCAAATACGTATAGAAATATTTACAAATTTATTTTTAATCTATGTTTTTTTGCCTTATTTGAAAGTTGGTATTTAATTATGTTCATGAAAAACCGTAGTGCAGATGGTCGTCCAGGCGGTTCTTTACCCAATATAATATTTTATTTTCAGGAAAACTGAATTTAGACATTT
The DNA here is from genome assembly GCA_903850335.1 of uncultured Bacteroidia bacterium. Lineage (GTDB taxonomy): Bacteria > Bacteroidota > Bacteroidia > Bacteroidales > Prolixibacteraceae > JAAFHB01. The sequence continues at coordinate 11,588 of CAINLJ010000234.1, forward strand.
CAGGGCCTTTGGCACCTGATCATCCTGTCTTTACCATTAATATCCTTTTTTAATACAAGATTGATAAGCCCTTTTGAGGCTAACAATTTGGTTGTTTCGGGTCCCGAATTCTCATTTATCTCAAAAAAAAGGCAGCCACCCGATACTAATTGGTTAAGGGCGAAACCGGCAATCTTATCATAGAATACAAGACTGTCATGATCGGGTACAAAAAGGGCGTGATGCGGTTCAAACTGAGTTACATTTATGTGCATTAGATTCTTCTCCGACAGCCTGATATATGGAGGGTTACTAACAATGATATCGTATTTCAGATTTTGGTTGGGGATGGTTGTTCGCAGAATATCAACACATTGAAAGTCAATCGATACATTGTTGATCCGGGCATTTTGTTTTGCCACATCCAGGGCTTCGGGAGAGATATCCCATCCCTTAGCTGAAGCGCCCGGGAGATTTTTCATGAGTGCCACCAGGATACATCCGCTGCCTGTACCCATATCGAGTATCGAAGGAGTCGTATTCCTGAAATCTTTAATAATCCAGTCAACCAATTCTTCTGTCTCCTGTCGCGGGATCAGCACAGAAGGATTTACTTTGATTTTTGAACCATAAAATTCTGTTTCCCCTAAAATATATTGAATTGGCTCAAATTGGGCTAAACGGTTTACAATCTCTTTAATTTGCGTTAAATTCGCCGCGGAAATTGTTTCGTTCTGATTTAGATGAACTTCAATAGGAGAGTAGCCAGTAACCTTTTCGAAGATTAGCCGGCTGAACCCTTCCAGCTCTTGTTTTGGATATAAAGCAGAGAGCTGATCGACTATTATTTTTTTAGCGACTTTCATTTTTTTACAAAGATATACAAACAGGGTAATGGAACTTCGTTTTGAGGTGGATGAAAAGTTTATGATGCGTGCCATTGATCTGGCGAGAATGGGGATGGGTTCTGTTTCCCCTAATCCGATGGTTGGTTGTGTAATTGTTCATAATGGTAAAATTATCGGTGAGGGATATCATTGTAAATATGGGGATCCACATGCAGAGGTAAATGCAATTAACAATGTGAAGGATATGGAGCTCCTTCAAGAGTCGACACTTTATGTTACGCTTGAGCCATGCGCACATCACGGGAAAACACCACCTTGTGCCGATTTAATTCTACAGCATAAGATTCCGAATATCGTTGTTGGTACAGTTGATCCTTTTGCTCAGGTTGCAGGGAAAGGGATAGAAATACTCTGTAATGGAGGATGTTTAGTGGAAGTTGGTTGTTGTGAAGATAAATGTATTGAATTAAATCGCCGTTTTTTTACCTATCATCAGCAAAAGAGACCATTTGTAATATTAAAATGGGCTCAGACAGCTGATGGATTTATGGATATAGACCGTAGTCATGAGCATTACGGAAAACCTACCTGGATAACGAATGACTTGTCGCGAATGGCTGTCCACAAGATGCGCTCTGATGAGTGTGCCATTTTAGTTGGGACAAATACCGCGTATAAGGATAATCCTTCCTTAACCGTTCGTGACTGGAATGGACAAACGCCGTTAAGGCTTGTGATTGACAGGGAAATGAGATTGCCAGTCCGGCTCACATTGTTCGATCAGTTAGAGCCGACAGTAGTTTATACTTCTGAGGAAGTCTTTAATAAACCAAACCTTGAATATCAGATCATTAACTTTGATGGGAATGAAATCTCACAAATACTCTCCGATTTGTATAGCCGCGGAATATTGTCGCTTATAGTTGAAGGGGGCCAGATGCTTTTAAACTCCTTTATCAAACTTGGATTATGGGATGAGGCGAGGATGTTTGTCGGGAAAAATATTTTTCATGCAGGTGTCAGGGCTCCTGATTTTGAGGGTAATCTGACTAAGACCGAGGAGTTGGACGATAGCTGGATGTTTTTGTTTCGGAGGTTATAATATTGCAAAGTTAACAGCAATTAATTTCTCTCGCTGGTTAATCAACCAAAACCATGATTTTACGCGTTTTCGAAGACAATTCAGAACAATAAATTCCATTTTCCTGTTCCATACAGACCCGGAATCAGACCAGAAAAATACCGTTCACCCAGTTTTTCGTACCGTTCACCCAGAAAACGATACCATTCACCCAATTTCAACCTGGATGATGATTTATAAATTATGTTGTTGTAAATTTAGGAGGAGCATAAAACCATAAGCAGCTTTCATCAAATTACGAAATAAATATATTACAAGTTATCCATGGATCAGTTAAAGTATTTAAGATTACTACCATGAAAATGAACAAAATCTGTAGGGTAATCGTCAATTCCGGAATCTTATTGTTTTCCGTTCACTCCACTTTTGCACAAACTGCAACTAAAAACTACATTACCAGCTATCATCCGCAGGTAGCCGTTACTAATGAGTGGGCGCTTCCCGGGTTGAGCAAGGAAGACGGGCAAAGGAGTATCACTTATTTCGACGGACTTGGAAGAATTGAACAGCAGATTCAGGTTGCAGGATCGCCGCTTGGATATGATATGGTTACTCCGGTAAAATATGATGTATTTGGTCGTGAGGTGAGAAAATTCCTACCTTATACGATGAGTATAATTAATAATGGAACTTTTGTAACTGCTGATTCAACCGGACAAGTCAGCTATTACACAGCATTCTACGGTTCCACTGACGGCACAAAAGCATTCTCAAAAACAGAGTTTGAGACTTCTCCACTAAATAGGCCACTTAAGCAAGGAGCTCCGGGATCAGTATGGCAGCCTAATACTGTTGCCGCATCTGATTATTCGATAAAATACAATTATGGAACCAATTCCGCCACTGACAGTGTCCGGTTGTGGACATTGAATTCCAGCAATACTCCAGTCACCAGTGCTTTTTATCCTGTAAGATCACTTTATAAAACCATAATCTGGGATGAAAACAATAATAAAGATTTATCCACTTCTACCAGTACGGAAGAATACAAGGACCTGTTAGGAAATATTGTGTTAAAACGAACCTGTGTAGGATCGAAAAAATACTCTACCTATTATGTATATGATAATTTTAAATTACTCAGGTTTGTGCTTCCACCTAAAACTTTCGAAGATGGTAACTTTTCGTTATCGCCTGCAAAATTAAATGATCTCTGTTATCAGTACAGGTATGATGA
>CAINLJ010000235.1 GCA_903850335.1 uncultured Bacteroidia bacterium
ACCTCTGTCTCTTTGGTAACAAAACTTCTGCAAATCGCTGTTTATGAAATAAAAATTCAATTTTATACCTTTCCCCACAACTTTTTCATCTGATCCCACATTATCGGGTAATGTGTTCGGGTCTCGCAGTTTTCAACCGCGGTAAAGCGGAATCTGGCGAATGAAATTCGCCAGACCCGGATCTGTACCTCTCAGAAAACCAGTATAATTAATATATCTACTAAAAAAGCCTCGTTAGGGCGATCCGTCAGACGGATTGTAACCCCGGGTGAGGGTCTTCCCGCAACCCGGGGATAGACCGGATGTGTGCCTAAACCGTCCGCGAACAAAGGGTGGCAAAAGCACAAACCCACCAATCGGACGGAATGGATAACCATATCGAAAAGGGTCATGGATGCATGGCTATTAAATAGGGTAAGTAGGGGTTTTCTGATTCACCAAGGTCTGGTTCAGCCCGCTGCCGGGGCTGTTAATGTAACCCCATCCCTACCCTCGGTTCCGTTGCACTGCACCGGGGGTTATTCAGATTGACTCTTTCAGAGTCCTTGATAACCAATCAAAACAAAACACTTTTCTAACTTTGTATTGACTACAGGACGACGGACACAACCGGCTTTTCGATTCGGTGACTTTACGAAGGGACGAAGGGGCGAAGGGGCGACTTTACGACACGGCGACTTTACGAAGGAGCTGAGCAAAATGTAAACTATTTTGATCCTTGGTTTCCAACGAAGAAAGGGGGATTTTCTTGTGAAATATTAAAAAGACGAATGAAATTCGTATGACCAGTAGCGCCATCCATCAAAACACCTGTGTAGAAATTTGCCTTTCGTTTCTAAAATTCAGGCAAATAGTCAATACCACATTCCTACTTTCTAATAATCACCATCGTTGCTCCATACCCATACTCCCGAAAAGAGGCATCCTGCATGGTATATTTCGAATATTTCCGCTGCAATTCGCGCCTTAGTTCATTCTTAAGAGTTCCATTTCCTACGCCATGAATAAAAATGATTTTTTTTACAATTCCATTGATAGCCTTCGTCATTTCTTCATGAAACTTCTTCATTTGAACCGTGAGCATCTCCGTATTTGTGAGATTATTAAAATTATCGAGTAATTCATGGATATGAAGATCAACCTCAACAAGTTCAGAATCAGGAAGTGAGATTGCAGTTTCAGCTGGCTTAGGTTCCTTGTGTTCTATAGCCCGCTTAAATTCATGCTCTGATAACTTTTCAAGTTCAGCCTTAAGCGGATTTTCATGCAAATTTATCGTCATTACAGGTACCTTGAAAAACCTCCCGTTAACAAATGCGTTTTGTTTGTAAAATTTTACGGCTGAAAGTGTAATCTCCTTCTCATTGAATGATTCCAGATCTTTCGATCGTTTTCTGAAACTAATCCATTGAAAACCGTAAACAGGCAAATCCGCTATCGTTTCAGGTTTAATCAATCCAAGATAAACTTTTGTATTCGGACTTGCTGAACCTGCTGCAATCGTTTCGTAATTATATTTTGTCTTTTGAGTAAATCGATAAAGTAAGGTGTCGTTACAGCTATTTACGAGATACATCAGGATATTTCCCGTCGGAGGGTTCGACGGATTCTCAGGAACAAGTATAAAAAAATACTGAGGTTCATCCTTTCCTGTGACCTGATTCTTGTCTGAAAACCATGGTTCCTCAGGTTTAAGCTCTTTTTTTACAGGCTTAGGTTCTGCCGATACCGGTGCAATGGTGTTTCGTGATTTACCACTTTCATATACATCCGGTTTATTGACAAGAATCAGATTATTAATCAGTGTCGGGACCTCAAATCCATCATCCGTTTCAACATTTACAACTTCCTTACTGACGACTGAGGTGATGCGGCCACCGCCAACATCATTGAGAAAACGAACCTTGTCGCCTATTTTTAATATCATGATAATAAATTATTTAACCTTTTAAAATTGAAATCTCCCCCATTACATTACGGATTTTGCAATCTGCCTTGTATTGTCAGAAATTCCATAAGTATATATATGAAGACAAGGTACATGGTGTGCAATAAGGTCGCGTGACTGCTCTATTGCCCATTCCGTTCCTACTATTCTTGCCTCTTCATTTGATTTACATTTGCGTACTTCGCGGGCAAAGACCTCAGGAATGTCAATGCTGAATAATTTAGGAAGAATATTTATCTGATTCATCAGTGCCAGAGGTTTAATTCCGGGAATAATTGGTACTGTTATTCCGATAGCTCTGCAACGGTCAACAAAGTCGTAATATTTCTGATTTTCAAAAAACATCTGTGTTACAATATAATCGGCACCAGCATCGACTTTCTCCTTTAGATTGATTAAGTCGATTTCAAGGTTAGATGCCTCAAAATGTTTCTCGGGATAACCTGCAACACCAATACAAAAGTCAAGTGCGGCATTATTCTTGATTTCAGGGTCAAGGTACTTCCCGTGCTTTAAGTTCACTATCTGACTAACGAGTTGTTTGGCATTTGCATGTCCATCATTTTCAGGAACAAAAGTACTCTGTGATTTCAGGCCATCACCACGAAGTGCCAGGACATTCTTAATCCCAAGAAAATTCAGATCAAGCAGGATATTTTCAGTCTCTTCCTTCGTGAACCCACCACATACCACATGAGGGACAACCGGAATCTTATAAGCATGCTGGATTGCAGCCGCTATCGCAACAGTGCCCGGACGTTTTCTTACGATACGTTTCTCCATGAGCCCATTTGGTAATTCACGGAATTCAACCTCATCACGATGAGTTGTGATATTGATATACTGTGGATTATAATCTATCAGTTCGTCAATCGTACGATACAATTTTTCGGCATTCTGACCTTTCAGCGGGGGAAGCAACTCAAATGAGAAAACCGTCTTCCCGGATTGCTGAATAATATCTATAACTTTCATTCTTCGTTTCCTGAAAATATTAATTTAATAATTTTACCTGCCGTATCACTTAGCCCTGACCATCGCTTCATCGGCAAATGCGATTAAAGTCTTTTTCTCAGCAGCCGGGATATCCAGTTTGCCCAATGCTGCCAATGCCTTATCATGATAGCTCTTCATCAGATCATGAGCAGCCTGGCTGACACCTGTCTTTTCATAGATTGCGATTACTGCGGCAACCTTTTCCTTCGGATCAAAATCAGTCTTTTGAATCCAGTGATTTAATTCCTGCAATAAATCGGCATCACATGCCTCAAACGCTTTAAGCAACAAAAAAGTTTTTTTATTTGCGCAAATATCAACACCTTGCTTTTTTCCGAATATCTCAGGATCTCCAAAAACGTCGAGCCAGTCGTCCTGTAACTGAAATGCCAGACCTACATAAATACCATAATCGTAAAGAAGATCGGCCTGTTCAGAGCCTGCTCCGGCCAAAAGTGCACCCATTTTAAGACTGCATGCAATAAGTACCGCCGTTTTTAAACGGATCATTTCAATGTATTCATCAATTGTCACCTGGTCTCTGGTTTCAAAGTCCATATCCAGCTGTTGTCCCTCACAAACCTCCAGGGCGGTGATCGAAAACAAGGAAAACACCTCCTGCAAATGTGAATTGTTAATCTTGCCGAGGTATTTAAACGCAAGAATCGACATGGCATCGCCACTCAGAATAGCTGTATTTTCGCTGTATTTCCGATGTACAGTGGGCACACCACGACGCATATCCGATTTATCCATGATATCGTCGTGCAGTAGTGTGAAATTATGGAAGATCTCAATTGCCATAGCAGCCGGTAATATCTGACCGACAGATTTTGTAAACAGTGAGGCAGTATGAAGCATAAGGGCTGGTCTGAGCCGCTTTCCTCCAATCTTAAGTGAATAGGCAACAGGTTCGTATAGCCTTTGGGGCGCCGTGGCTTCGATTATTGAAATCTGCTCCCTGAATGCTGATTCAAAATAGCTGATTGAACTTTCTAAACTATTCATAACGCATAATTAATTCTGACAATTTACGAAAATAAACTTTAATACGGTTAACTGTATCATAAAAAGAGCCGGAAGGGTAAATTTTCCTTCCGGCTCTTTCTTAAGATGAATCGTGATTACTAGCTTATTTCTTTCTTAAGACCAGCAAATCCAATATCCAGATGTGATTTCTCACTTGAATTCATTTTACAGATACCTGAAAAACGTGCTCCGGGCTCAACTGAGAATCGACCCATAATCAAGTCTCCATTAATAATTGCCGTTGATTTCAGGGAAAGCAGATCAGCCACCGTGACTTCACCATCAACACTACCAGCTATTTCGGCAGTATTCGAATGAATTTCTCCCTTAATCCTGGCCTCAGGGCCAAGGACCACACGACCCTTACATCGCAGGATACCATCTAAAATTCCGTCAATACGAATGTCTCCGTCAGAATCTATATTCCCCGTTATTCTCGTGTCCTGCGCAATTGAGTTCAGCGCTTTAACTTCATTGAATACTGGCTTGGCCATTTATTAACTCTTTAAGCGGAAATGAAATAATAATAACCTGTAATCACTCAATATCTAACGAAAAAGGTAAATATCAAACTAAAAACCCTGAGACTCATATCAAAAAGCTTGGATTTAAGCCGAATTGAGTCCGGAAAAAATTAAACGCTGGCGATTTTCTCGATTGCCAGTTTACCTCTGTAATAACCGCATTCCTGACAAACAGTATGGAACCTTACTGTTGCTCCGCAATTGGAACAAGTTGCAAGGGTGGCCGGTACTGCCTTGTCGTGAGTTCTGCGTTTATCTCTTCTTGTCTTCGAATGTTTGTGCTTAGGATGTGCCATTTTTAATAATCTTAACTTTATTTATCAATAATTTTTTTCAAATCGTTCCATCTTGGATCTGTCGCCGGACTCTCATGTAAATCGGGTGCTCTAAACTCATCAAGTTTATGTAGCATCTCCGGATTACAAAGGCTATCTCCATTCTTACCGTCAGGGTGAACATGTCTGATAGGCACACTTAAAACAATAAACTCATAAATAAGCTGGGCCACTTCTACCTGGTGCGACCCGGGGTGAATAAAAATTATTTCATCCCCATCGTCAGTTTCGGTTTCACTAAACTTCACCAACATCGGATTAACACCCTTAACCGGCTGAGAATAAGCCTCAAGACAACGGTCACAGATCAATTCGACCTCCCCCTTATGAGTAAATGTCAACTTCAAATAAGTTGATCTTCGCTCCAGTTTAACCTGAACAGTAACACTTCCTTTTGTAATCTCACTCTCTCCGAATTCGGCAAAAAACCTGTCATCTGCTGAAAAATCAAACAAATGCATCCCTTCTTTTAAACCAGAAAACGGGATCGTGTATTGTGAAAGGTAGTTCATAACGTTCCCCTTTGTTTAAGAATTGCAAAAATACAAAAATTTCCAATATTACCGAAAAATATTTTTACTGCTTTTTCATGTGATAAAATTGTATTCCTGACATTCTGTCGTAGGGTCGTACAGTCGTCCTAATGGTTGGATAGGACTTTTTCGGGCCTTTGACTGCGGACGGGTAACACACGTATCTCTCTTTCCCCCCCAGTTCCGTTACACTACACTGGGGGCTACAACTTTTTCACACTTTCAGTGTTTTAATTGTATTCGCCATGATTAAGTCATTCCCGACGCCCCATCGCCCCATGCCCTGACTCGCCCCATCATTAAGTCGTTCCGTCGCCTAGTCGTTAGTTCGTTCCCTCGCCCCGTCGCCTAGTCGTTAAGTCGTTCCGTCGCCCCTTCGTTCCGTCGTTCCTTCGTTCCCTCGCCCCGTCGTGCCTTACCCTTTCCTTGTCCTGAAAGGACTTAATTTTCGCTCGCGAAGTTCCATAAGCTTCCTTATTGTGCGACAGATTCCATCGGCATCAAAACCACATTCCCGATATAATTCTTCCTGAGTACCATGCTCTATAAACTGCACAGGAACGCCCAGACGGGTAACAGTGACATGTTTCTTTGACAGGGCAAAGTATTCAGCAACTGCACTTCCTAATCCTCCTTCAATAATTCCGTCCTCAACTGTGATTACAGTATCGAATTTTGCCGAAACCTCATCAAGAATTCCGTGGTCTATCGGTGCCACAAAACGCATATCATAATGAGCGATAGAAAGTTCCTGATTGGCAAGCCTCTTAATTGCCTCTGTTACGAAATTGCCTGCATGACCTACCGATAATATTGCAAGATCATTTCCTTCAATCATCTTCCTCCCTTTCCCAACAGGAATTTCCTGAAACTTTTGCTTCCATTCCATTTGAGGCCCGGCACCACGCGGATACCGGATACTGAACGGTCCCTTCCCCGGTAACTGAGCGGTATACATGAGATTACGCAATTCGACCTGATCCATTGGAGCAGAGACAATCATATTCGGTATGTTACGCATGAATGCCAGGTCAAAGACCCCATGATGTGTCGGTCCGTCTGCACCTACCAGTCCGCCACGATCCAGACAGAACACAACATTAAGGTTCTGAAGTGCGACATCATGAATAATCTGATCATACGAACGTTGCATAAATGAGGAGTAGATATTTACAAACGGGACCATCCCTCCCACTGCAAGACCGGCGGCAAAAGTTACGGCGTGTGGCTCAGCTATTCCAACATCAAAAGTGCGGTTTGGAAAAACCTTCATCATCATATTCAATGAACATCCCGAAGGCATCGCAGGAGTAATACCAACAATCTTCTCGTTTCGTTCGGCAAGTTCTATGATTGTCTTTCCAAAAATATATTGATACTTAGGCGATTCCGGAACATCTGAAGTATTGGTGAAAATTTCGCCAGTCTGAATATCAAATTTCCCGGGAGCGGCGTGCCATTTCGTTGCATCATTTTCAGCAGGCTTAAACCCTTTGCCTTTCTTTGTGACAACATGGAGGATCTTCGGACCCGGAATGGCTTTTAAATCATGAAATATCTTCACAAGCCCGATAACATTATGTCCATCGACAGGACCGAAATACCTGAAACCAAAGGATTCAAAAAGGTTGCTCTCACGAAAGACAACAGATTTAAGTGCCTGTTGTTGTTGTTGAAGCATCTTACGGGCAAGGGGACCAATCCACCTGAACTTGCCCAGAGCAGCCCATATCTTCGACTTTAACGAATTGTAAGCCGGCGAAATCTGCATCTGTATAAAATACTTACTTAACCCGCCGACGTTTGGATCGATCGACATGTTATTGTAGTTCAGAATAACCAGAACATCCGCGGTAGATGCACCCGCATTGTTCAATCCCTCGAAAGCCATCCCACCTGTCATCGAGCCATCACCGATAACCGCGATTACTTTCCGGTCTTTTTCTCCCTTAAGCCCTGAGGCAATTGCGATGCCCAACGCTGCAGAAATCGAGGTAGAGGAGTGCCCTACGCCAAAGGCATCATACTCACTCTCCGACATCCTGGGAAATCCACTTATTCCTTTATAGATACGATTGGTTCCAAATACCTTACGGCGACCTGTAAGTATTTTATGACTGTAAGCCTGATGACCAACATCCCAAATCAGCTGATCATATGGTGTATTATAGGCATAGTGAAGGGCCACAGTCAGATCCACCACACCAAGATTTGCACCGAGGTGTCCCGGATTTGTGGCTGCCTCCCGTATGATAAACTCCCGTAACTCATCACAAACCTTCGGAAGATCAACTTCGTTCAGTTTCCTGAGATCCTGGGGGAAATCAATGGAATCAAGCAATTTATTTTCAATTTCAGCCATTAAAGCATCGAAATATTACTGACAAAATAAAATACAAATGTAGGTATAATCCTGAACAGGCAAATTCAAATATACATTCTCTATTTATAACCACTATCCGCCTTGAATGTTTTTGAGACGGTCTTTACGAGGGAACGACTGGACGACGGAACGACTGGACGACAGAACGACTTAACGAGTCAGAACGAAGACTGGATGAATCAACGAGGGAACGACTCAACGACTGGACGACGGAATGATGACTTAATGAGGACGGCCAGGGCTTTACAAAATTCTCTGTAAAACTGTTTACTTTTTGTTTCATAATCCTGATTTTAGTTTACTTTTTCTGTAAACCCATACATTAAGTCGCCCCTTCGTCCCATCGTTCAGTCGCCCAGTCGTTCAGTCGCCCCTTCGTCCCATCGTTCAGCCGCCCCGTCGTTCAGTCGCAATGTCGTTCTCTCGTCCGTTAGGAACCTTTACGCTTTTGCGAGTGTTTGTTTGCGGACGCATTCCAGGGATATCTATTTATCCCCCGGTTCCGTTTCACTTCACCGGAGGTTACAATCACTTCACCCATTCTGGGTTTTTAATAGTAATTCATCCGTAAAACTGTTTACTCTCCTTATGAGTCGTCCTTAAATTGATTAATTACAACTTCAAAATCCTGATTCTTGTTTACTTTTTCTGTAAACCCATACATTAAGTTGCCCCTTCGTCCTATCGTTCAGTCACCCAGTCGTTCAGTCGCCCCTTCGTCCCCTCGTTCAGCCGCCCAGTCGTTCAGTCGCCCCTTCGTCCCATCGTTCAGCCGCCCAGTCGTTCAGTCGCCCCTTCGTCCCATCGTTCAGTCGCCCAGTCGTTCAGTCGCCCCTTCGTCAAGTCGTCTCCCAACCTCCAACAGACGCAATAAATTGCGTCTCTACTTTCTCCAAACGCTCTTCAATTCATAGGCTTCCAGTTCTTCAACCATGACCTCACCACCCTGACTCCAGAACGTAAGCTCCTTGTCATTTTCAGCAGGTGTAAAGCAACTTGTCAGAACAATCTCGCCATCATTTGCGAAAATCTCGATGGATGCACGATCAATAAGAATCTCGAAATGAACCAGACCGTTCTTCGGCTCAACAATTGCCCTTCCACCAAGACATTCAAGTATTTTTTTATTTGTGTCATACCTGATCTCTGTGCCGACTTCTTTCTTGCCATTCCTGACTATAAATCCAAAACCGTCGGAATTTTCAGGATTTAGAGTCGTTTTGATATGTATAGCGTCGCCTGAGATACCCCCGACGAGATTTCCTCTCAGTCCTGGTATAATATTTTTCTTTTTTTTGGTTATCCCACTCTCATGCAAGGTGTTTATGGCGTCAACAGGTTTTCGGCACAGGACCGGACCTGATTTCCCTGTCCGCAATGACAGCTCACATGGGAAATTCATCTGGCCGTTAAAAGGCATTTCGGGATATTCGCCACCTTTCATCCACGCCAGCTGAATAAGCTTACCCTCCGGGAGATTGGACCAGGTCTGGGAAGCATAAAAATTTTTTCCGTAATCAAGGTTTTTCTTCGGAGTTTCCGCAATGAATAGCTTCCCGTCAAACGTACCAACCTTATATTCGCCACTACCGCCAAGCATTACCCATTTCGTTTTCCCCTTATCACCATCGACGGGTAATTCAAAAAGATCGGGACTATCGTAAAACCCGGTTATATGACTCTGCATCTCCCAGTCGATGAGGTTTTTGGATGTAAAAATGGATACTCCTTGTTTTTTCTCATCGCCATCCGGTTTCCTGCTGATTACCATGATCCAGTTTCCTGATGGTTTATGAAAGAAAACCTTTGGGTCATGAGCATCATCCTTCGCAAAAGGGATAAGGGGATTTTTTGTATATTTTTTCCATGTTCTTCCTTTGTCATTACTGTAGGCAAGTCGTTGTCCGCATGCCGAACTGGTATAAAAAGCTACAATTGTCTTTTCCGAACCTTCCTGCAAACCTGTTACATTATTTTCATCGACAAGTGCACACCCTGGAAACGCAGTACAGTGACTCTTATCCTTTGAATCCTCATCCGGACTTATTGCAACCGGCAGGTGCTGCCAGTGAATCAGATCCTTGCTAACCGCATGTCCCCAGTGCATAAATCCCCATTCTTTACCGTTCGGATTATATTGATAGAAAAGATGATATTCGCCCGAATAAAAGACAAGACCACCCGGATTGCTCATCCAGTTTTTTTCGGCTGTAAAGTGATATTGTGGTCTATATTTCTCATCGTAATATTTCTTATCCGGCTTACCCGCTAAACTTGTGAAAGCCAGGGTAATGGCAATCAGAATCAAGGTTAAATATTTCATTTTAAGATATTTATGCATTAAATCCAGGCTTATTTCATAGTTGTCAAAGATACATAATACAATTGAATTCTTGCACCGAAGGTTCTAAATTGTACCTTTGTGACGATTTAACAAGGATATGAATAGAGAAGAAATTGAGATAATGGCCCCTGTCGGCTCCTATGAGTCCTTAATGGCAGCAATACATGCAGGAGCAGGTTCGGTATATTTTGGTGTGGAGCATTTGAATATGAGGGCCCGCTCGGCCAACAATTTCTCACTCGATGATCTGAAGGAGATTGCCAGGCGTTGCGAAAAAGCAGGTGTTAAAACCTATTTAACGATCAATGTTGAAGTTTTTGATGAAGAATCCACAATCCTGTCAGAGGTGCTGCATGCTGCATATAATGCCGGAATCTCAGCCGTTATAGCTGCAGACATGTCTGTCATTCAGAAATGCAGGGAATTAGGTATTGAAGTACACATCTCGACTCAGGTGAATATTACGAATTATGAATCGGTGAAATTTTATTCTCAGTTTGCCGATGTGATGGTTTTGGCACGTGAGATGAACCTGGGTCGTGTGATGAACATATCTGAAAAAATCAGGGAGAATAGCCTTTGTGGTCCTTCGGGCAATCCGGTCCGTCTGGAGATGTTTGTCCATGGTGCCTTGTGTATGGCTACCTCCGGAAAGTGTTATCTCTCTCTTCATGAGACCCATTCCTCGGCAAACCGGGGATCATGCATGCAGGCGTGCCGTCGTGCCTATATCGTTACAGACAAGGAGACTGGTCGTGAGCTGGAGGTTGACAATGAATATATCATGTCGCCCAAAGATCTTAAGACCATCCATTTTTTAAATAAGATTCTTGATTCAGGGGTTACTGTTCTTAAGATTGAAGGACGTGCCCGCAGTCCCGAATATGTCAAAACGGTTGTCGAATGTTATAGTGAGGCCGTGGCTGCTTATTGTGACGGGACGTTTACAGAAGAAAAAATAGCGGATTGGGATGAGAGGTTGTCGACTGTTTTTAACCGGGGTTTCTGGGACGGATATTATCTTGGTCAGCGTCTTGGTGAGTGGAGTGCCAACTATGGATCTCTTGCGACGAAGAAGAAGATTTACACGGGCAAGGTGACCAATTATTTTTCGAATCTCGGTGTTGCCGAGATAAAGCTTGAAACCGGAGGTTTGAAAGTTGGTGATGAGATGATTGTCAATGGGCCCAGCACCGGTGTGATACAGCTGAGAGTCGAAGAGATAAGGGTAGGATTAGCCTCTGTGGATGTGGCAGCCAAGGGTGATTTATGTTCTGTTCCTATCGGGATAAAGTTACGCCGGTCCGACAAGATCTACAGGCTTGTTGATGCCACAGAGGTCAAGGCGCAATGACGGACTTCCCTTCGAATTGGGACATAGCGCAAAAAGATTGCTTTTCTGCCGCTATCCAATACCATTCCCTTCGAATTGGGACTTAGTGCAAAAAGATTGCTTCGCTGCCGCTATCCAATACCATTCCCTTCGAATTGGGACTTAGTGCAAAAAGATTGCTTCGCTGCCGCT